>CAINDV010001188.1 GCA_903847485.1 uncultured Verrucomicrobiota bacterium | reverse complement strand
GTGCCGCCGGAGGACCGGTTGGCCCTGGGAGGCGGTCACATCTGAAGTCCGGGGCGCTGGCACCCGCAAAACGCCAGTCTACTTCGGAATTCGGGTTTCATCTGCCCATCCCTGGCTGGTTTTGACGCCCGCTGACATTTGGGCACTCAAGTTCTACGACCTCAGCTTTCTTTAGGCCCCAACGCCCCAAGCCAAAGGCAAAATCGAGCGCGAGCATCAATTCTGGCAGGGCCGACTCCCGCCCTATTTCGCTAGCGAACAGCTTACCGAAATCGCCGCCGCCCCCCCCACGTCACCGCCTTGCGACTCTATCGCAAGGCCTACGAAACCCATCGCGAACTGCGCCTGCCCCCACAACACGCCTGGGAACTGGCCCAAAAAGAAAAACGATCGGTCCTGCGCCCGGTCCCGCGTTGCCCCTGGTGTCCGCACGTTTGGAGTGTCCGCACGGCCCTCAAGGTCGGGGCCGACGGCCGCGTGCCCATCGGCATCCAGCGCCTCCGCGTCGAACGCCCACCAGGCACCAAGGTCGTGCTGTGCCTCCATCCCACCGGCCATCACTTCGTCCTGGCCGCGCCCTCCAATAAAAACGAGAAACCGGTGCTCCTTTATACCAATCGCCCGAAATGAACCATTCCTAGGGTTTCACCCACGGCCCGCCCGACTGGCTCCAGCCCGGTGAGTTGAACAGGCCAATGTCCACCCCGAGCCGGCCGCCTTCGCGGATGGCGTGTTCGATGTGGCCCCACCACTCCTCCGTGAACGCCTTGGAGCGGACGCCCACCGGGGTGCCGGCCTGCCCGCTGATGATGCCGATGTAGCCTTCGCCGATGCCGACGCGCTTCATCGCTTCCAGGTCGCGCGTGATGCCTTCCCTCGTGACCTGGCCGTCCATCCAATACCAATAACAGCGCGGCTTGGTGGCTTCTGGTGGATTCTGAAAGCGGGCTTCCAGTTCATCTGCGCTGACAGGGAGTGTGGGCAGCAGGGCTATGACGGCCAGGGAAGTGCGTCTGTTGGTTTTCATTCGTTCGTTCAGTTGAAGGTATCCGTAAGCGAGGAACCAAACCGATAGGTTCCGGAACCCACGGCATAGACGGCGGCACTGTTTTCCATGCGCAGGAACTTCACGCCTTTAACCTTGTCGATGGTGTTCCCACCTTCTGTCACAGCAGTCACATCCTTAGCCGGGACATGCACGGTGGCGGTCGTGTTGGCGGGGATCGTGAGGTCCATGGTTAGTTTCTGACCCTCGCGTTTCCAGTTGCTGACGATCCTGCCGTAGATGGACTCAAACGATGTCTTCGCCCAGGTCAGGCCTTCTCCGATCACCGGCTGGATCACGATGGTCCTGTAACCCGGGCTCGCCGCCTTGATGCCGCCGACACCACCATACAGATACTCGCCGACTGCGCCAAAAGCGTAGTGGTTGTAGGAATTCATGCTGATGTCGCCGAAACCCTTGTCCGGCGTCCAGCCGTTCCAACGTTCCCACATGGTCGTGGCCCCGTTCTTCACCGGAAACAACCACGAGGGATAGGTATCAGTTAGTAACAGCCGGTAGGCCACATCATTGCGCCCGGCAACATTCAACGCGGGCAGGAGCCGCGGCGTGCCGATAAACCCGGTTGCCAGGTGCCAGTCAAAACGCTTGATTTCATCCACAAACTTCGCCGCCGCTTTCGCGCGCATGTCGGCCGGCAGCAGGTTCATGCTGAACGCCAGTGCATACCCGGTCTGACTGCACTCCTTGAGAGAACCGTCCGCCTGCAGGAACTCACGCACAAAGGCCGCCTTCACCTCTTCATGCCGCCGGGCATAGCGTGCGGCATCGTCGTTGCGCCCGATGGCCCGGGCCATTTCGGACATGATCTGCGCAAGATAGGCATGATACGCCGTATCGATGGCCTCGCTCTTGGCACCGCCGCCGGCATTGAGCCAGTCGCCGTAACCGCCGACCTTGGAGATGCCATTCTTGGTTTTCGTGGCGAGCCACTGCATGTAGCGTTCGAGGGAAGAAAAGCGTTCCGCGACAATGCGCGTGTCCCCATACGCCCTGAATACATGGTAAGTGCAAAGCAGCGCAGCGTCACCCCAGGCCGTCGACCCTCCCCAGCCCATCAGGTCAGGCACCACATCGGTAAAGGTTCCGTCGGCCCTCTGGTTATCCTCACAGGTGGTCAGCCAGCGGGTAAAGAAGGATGCCACGTCAAAATTGTACGCAGCGGTGGGAGCAAAAAACTGGGTGTCACCGGTCCAGCCCATGCGCTCGTCCCGCTGCGGACAGTCGGTCGGAACTTCCAGGTAATTCCCCTTCTGGCCCCAGATGATGTTGCTGTAAAGCTGGTTCAGATCCGCCGACGAGCACTCGAACGATCCCGTACGCCGCATCGGGGTATGCACCACAATCCCGGTGACCGCATCGGCGTCAGGCTTTTCGCCAAGGCCCCGAACCTCGACATAACGGAAACCGTGGAAAGTAAAATGCGGCTCCAGAATCTCCTCACCCTTGCCGGACAGAACGTAAAAATCCGTCGCCTGACAACTTCTCAGGCTCGCGGTATAGATCGTGCCGTCTGGATTGAGCATTTCGCCATGGCGGACCGTGATCCGCTGCCCCGCCGCACCGCGCATTTTCAACCGCACCCAGCCCACCATGTTCTGCCCCAGATCAAACGTCCAGCACCCCGGCCTGGGTTCATTGACCTTGACGGCCTTTAGCTCCTGGATACGACGCGAAGGCTCCACCAGGGACGCCTGTAACTTCATCACAGCCCCGCCATCGTTGTCGGCACGGCCATAAATCGCCTTCTGAATACTCAGCGGCTGCCCGGCGCCTCCCAGTTCAATGAGGGCATTCTCAGGGAAGCGCTGTGTCCGCTCAGGGCCATCGCCAAGGCGATACACCAATTCCAGCGACTTGACGATGTTGGGCGCTGGATCGCCGCCCAACGCTTCGTTGGTTAGCCTGAAAACGAGGCGACTGTCCTTGATCGCCTCCCGCAGCGGCTGCGCGACATCAGCCACTCCCATGCGCTCCGGTACAGCACCCACAGTCACCGGCGCCCAGGCATGGTCATCAAAGCCCGGAGCATCCCAACCGGACATGGCCAGACGGGTATCCAGCTCGCAACCCATCAGTAGATCAGCGTGGCGGATGGGACCAAAGGCCGCCTTCCAGCTCTCGTCACTGACAACCACCTGCGTGCTGCCATCCGCCAGTTCAACGACAAGTTGAGCCATGAAACGCGGCCGCCCGCCGTAGATATTGCGCCTGCCGAGATGCGCCAGCGTGCTCGCATACCAACCGTCACCCAGAATGGCGCCAAGGGTATTGCCGCCCTTTCTAACCAGTGCGGTCACATCATAAGTCTGGTAATGAACGCGCTTGCGGAACTCCGTCCACCCGGGCGCAAGCACATCGTTGCCGACAGACTTCCCATCGAGGTGAAACTCGTACACTCCAAGCGCAGTGACATAAACCATGGCCCGTTTGAAGGACTGGCCGACGGTGAAGTCTTTCCTGAGGTAAGGCGCCGGCATGCGCGCCAAATCGGAAACTGAATCAGGCCCACGCCAGGGCGTTCCATCAAAGACCTTTGCCGCGACCCAGGCGGCATCATCAAAAGCGGGCTTTTCCCAGCCGTCCGCCGCCTGTTGCGATGCTTTCCACTTGTCATCTATCGGAATGACCAGATCCTCACCCGACTCGAATTGCACCACCAGCCTGCCGATCACCGCAGGATTGTATGGGTCGGTGTGACTGGCCGTTAGAGTCACCACGTTGAGGCCTGAATGCAGGGCTTTGGTAACATCCAGACGGGCCGTGCGGTCCCAGTGCATGGCCTGACCAACAGGCACACCATTCACGGCGGCCTCGCAGAAATTATAGGCATAGAGAGCCAATACCGCGCGACGCACCTTACGCCCCTTCGGCAGCTCGATACTCCGGCGCAGGTAGCTGTTGCTGCCGTCCTTCCCGCCATTCACTTGCGCCCACTTTAGCCCCTGGATGTTCATCAACTTGTCATCTGCGGCCGCCTCGGGTGTGGCTTGATACGCCGCATCGTATCCAATCCACTTCGCCTGCCAGGCCTTTGAATCGAGCAAGCCCATCGTCCAGAACGCAGGCCGACTCCACTCCGAACCCTGAACCCCCGAACCGTGAACCGTGAACCATACTCTCACCTTCCAATAATACTGCATCCGGGACTCAAGCTGTTTCCCTTTGTATTCCACCTGGATGCTCTGGTCGCTCTCCACCTTGCTGCTGTCCCACAAGTCGCCCTTGTCTTTGGCCAGCAACTCCGGGGTCGAGGCCACCATTACCTGATAGGCGGTTTGCGCGACGCTACGCGTGATTTGAGATTTCAAATTTGAGATTTCAGATTGCAGATCGGCAATGACCCACGACAAGCGTGGCTTCGCCACATCGATGCCGAGTGGGTTCTCCCGGTATTCGCAGCGCAGGTTTGTTACGGCGACGGCGTGCAGGGATGCCATTGGCGCCAATAGCAAAGCGGCGAAGATAAAGGATGTGAGTCTGTTCATGTGTGTATTCCTCAATTTGTTTGTTTCATTTAATGTTCACTGGAAGGATGGAGTGGAAGCGATAGGTTCCGG
This sequence comes from uncultured Verrucomicrobiota bacterium, assembly GCA_903847485.1. Classification (GTDB taxonomy): domain Bacteria; phylum Verrucomicrobiota; class Verrucomicrobiia; order Limisphaerales; family JAJXZI01; genus CAINDV01. The sequence continues at coordinate 10,949 of CAINDV010001188.1, read as the reverse complement.
AGCCAACGGCATAGACGGCGGCGCTATGTTCCATGCGCAGGAACTGCACGCCTTTCGCTTTCATCGTGGGCGTGCCGGATTCGGTCACACCGGCCTCAGCTTTGGCCGGCACATACACGGTGGCGGTCGTATTGTCTGGAATCGTGACCTCCATTATCAACTTGTCACCCTCGCGTTTCCAGTTGCTCACAATGCGGCCGTAAGGAGAATCGTGATGACATTTCACCCAGGTTAAATCCCCCACCAAGGCAGGCTTGATGATGCTCTGCTTGAACCCGGTCGCGGCCGGATCGGGACGGATGCCGGCCAGTCCCTCGTAGAACCACGCCCCGGGAGTTCCGACGACCTGAATGATCTGACTGCCCCAGCCCGTCCAGGTTTCCGGCCATGTGGTGACCTTGCGTTTCTCGACGAGAAATCCCCAGCCGGGATAGGTCGTCTGCCTCATAATTGTCTCGACCAGATCGCTGCGGTTCCCCCGAGTCAGCAGATCCAGCATTAGGGACGAGCCCAGCATGCCCGCGTCGAGATGCCCCTTCTTCGCAACTACGATCTCGTCCTCCAACTGTTTGAGTATCGCGGGCCGTAGTTCGGGCGGCATGATCCGGGCCTGCAAGGCCATAACCAGATAGGCTTGGCGCGAACATCGATAACGTTTCTTTCCCGGATCGAACCACGTCTTGTGAACCAGCGGTCGAATCACGGCCCGCCGCTCCCGGCAACGCTTAGCCTCAGCTTGATCGCCAAGCGTCCCGGCGAATCCGGCCAGGTGGTCCCAGAGCAGGAGGCGGTAGCAATTGTTTAAAAACTCCTTCTCATCATCCGTCTCTTCGTTGAACCCATGCACGTCCTCCGCGGCTGAGGGAGACACCCAGTCGCCTAGGAACCACCCGCCGGGGCCTCCGTATGGACAATAGTAGCGCAGGACGTCGTCTTTCGTGTGCGTTTCGATGTAATCCACGTATTTCCTGAGCGCCGGATACGCTTCCGCGATCGCTCGCCGCTCGCCATAGTAGAGATGCAAGCGCCGCGTCAGTTCGCTGGCCTGGCCACCCCATGGCGGTCCACCACCGTGGCTCGCATGCTGCGGCGCGGTGTGAGCGATGAAGCCATCCTCGCTCTGGCCATCGCGGAAGTCGGCGAGCCATTTGCGGAAGAAGGTATCGCTCCGGAAGTTGTAGAGGAAACCGGTTAGAAATGAGCCGCCATCGCCGTAGCCTTCCTTTTCACGGGATTCTCCACCGCCGAGCACGCCGCAGGGTGTCTGGGAGCGGCAGGTGGCGACGGTGATTTGGTGGATGCGGTTGAACAACGGATTGGAGCACTCGAACGCACCGGTCGGTTCGAGGGCCGTCATCACCGGCAAGGCCTCCGCCTCGTCCGCCGCTGGCGCGCGCGACAGCCCGGCGATCACCGCGTAGCGGAACGCATGCTGGTTGAATTTACTGCGGAAGACATCCTCCGTCCGCTTTCCGGCCATGCAGATGTCCTGCTGGTTGAATGTCTGGAAACCGTCGGCACCCGGCATGTGCTCAAGTTCCGGCTTGTCCAGGTCGGCGTAGTCGATCGTAATCTGCTGGCCGGGCTTGAGGTCCGCCAGCTTCAGCCGCATCCAACCCGTCAGCGTGGTGCCGAAGTCGATCACCCACTTGTTGTTGACCGGATAAATCCTGGCGGGCGGGATGGGTTTGCCGGCCCGATTCCCCGGCATGGCCAGCCAGGAAGTGGCTACATCCGGGGCGGCGACTTCAAGCACCAGCGCCCAGGCTCTGTCATCGAACCCGGCAAGGTTCCACCCGGCGATGTAGTTCGCCGCGTCCCATTTTTCGCCGCCCATCGCATTCCAGCTCCACGTGCCGACCTGGCTGATGCAACTGTGCGCCGCACGCCATGAGGCATCCGTGCCAATGACCTGGCGGCCATGGGTTGTTTCCATTTCGAGCTGGGCGCGAACAATAGACGAGTTATAGGGATTGCCGTAACCCGGCTGATACCATCCCGGACCCAGCCACAGGGCGATGCAGTTGATCCCCTTGCGCAGCAAACCGGCGACATCGTGGGCCGTATAGAACATGCGCTTGCGGAAATCCGAATAGGCCTGGGCGAGCACATCCTCTCCTACCCTCTTGCCATTGACATACAGTTCGTAGTTTCCCGGTGTGTTGACATAGATATCGGCGCACTTGATCTCGGACGTCACCTCGAAGGTTCGGCGCAGCCAGGGATGGAATTGGCCCCCGATCTGGCCCGTAAGCTGGCCCGTGAGTTGACCCCACGGCGCGGCGCCGAAAGCCCACACTGCTTTGGCGACCGGCCAGCTGGCATCATCGAAACCGCCGGTTTCCCAACCCTCCATCTTCTCCCGCTGGCTTTTCCACTGCGCATCGGTGCAGATCACCATCGGGCTGCCTTCGGCAAACTCCACGGTGAGAACCGCAATCAGGCCTGCGGGAGTAGGGTCATCGCCCGCATTCGTGGCGGCAACTGCGAGGGTATTGGAGCCCGCCTGCAAGATCCCGGTGAGATCCACCGTCACCGGCATGTTGAAGTCATCCCCCTGGCCGGCTTTCTTGCCATTCACATACAGCTCAAAGCCGTTGTCCGCAGTCATCTGGATACTTGCCTTGGTGATCTTCCGCTCGGCCGGCAAGGAAAACACACGCCGGAAATAACAGGTTCCCGCCGGCGCGCTGGACGTCGGCTCACCCCCCGGGAACCAGATCCACTGCGCCGCTTCCAACGGAAAGCCGTTTGATCCATGAACCTGGCCCGGCCCGATCCACTTAGCCTGCCAGTCGTCGGGTTTGAGCATGCCCATGGTCCAAAAAGCAGGCTTCCTCCAGGAAGATGAAGTCAGAGGTCGGAGGTCAGAGGTCCATATCTGGACTTTCCAATAACACCGCATCCGGGACTCAAGCTGTTTCCCTTTGTATTCCACCTGGATACTCTGGTCACTCGTCACCTTGCCGCTGTCCCACAAATCGCCCTGGTCTTTGGCCAGCAACTCCGGGGTCGAAGCCACCAACACCTGATAGGCCGTCTGCCTCTGACCTCTGACCTTTGTCGTCTGTCCTCTGTCCTCAATCACCCACGACAAGCGCGGCTTGACCACGTCGATGCCGAGCGGGTTCTCGCGGTATTCGCAGCGCAGGTTCGTCACGGCGGCGGCGTGCAGCGCAGCTAAAGGCGCCAACAGCAAAGCGGCGAAGATAAAGGATCTGAGTTTGTTCATGTGTGTATTAGAGTTCATTCAGCGGGGCCCCGGAGGAAGGTGTTCAATGAGATACAGAGTGATGAGCATCTGCACGTGGACCGTGGTGCCGTTGCCTTCAGAGAGCCCGTGATCGCGATTGGGATAGGCGAAATAGTCGAAACGTTTGCCCAGCTCGATGAGCCGGTCCACCAGCCCTTCGGTGATCTCCACATGTGTGTTGGTTTCGCCGGTGCCGGTGATGATGAGCAGGTCGCCGCGCAAACCCTCGGCGTAGTTGATCGGCGCGCAGGTGCGGTAGCCCTCGGGATTGTCCTGCGGCGTGCGCATGTAATTCTCCTGATATTCCGCCCAGTAATACTGCGGCTGGGGCTTCGGCACCACGGCGATGCCCACGTGGTAAGCGTCCGGCTTGCGGAACAGCGCGTTCAGCGTGTTCGAGCCGCCGCCGCTCCACCCCCAGATGGCCACGCGCGAAAGGTCCACAAACGGGCAGAGCCGCGCCAGCGCCTTCAAGCCCGCCGCCTGCTCCTCGGTCGAGAGCGGCCCAAGGCTGCCAAACACCGCCCGCCGCCACACCGCCCCCTTGGGCGCAGGCGTGCCCCGATTGTCGATCGAAACCACGATGTAACCCAGGTCCGCCACCGCCCGGTGGAAGAGGCTGAACCCTTGCCCGCCGCGCCAGTCGTCCAGGACCGTTTGTCCCGCGGGTTCGCCATAGACGAACACGAACACCGGGTACTTCTTCGTGGGATCGAAATCGCGCGGCTTGATCATCCAGGCGTCCATCACCACGCCGCCGCCAATGTCGAGCTGGAGGAACTCGGTGGGCCGCGCGATGAGCGGCTTGACCCGGGCGGCCGCAGCGGCGTTGTCCCTCAGCACGCGCACGCTCCGGTGTTCCGGCAGTTGCACCAGGTCAGTGACCGGCGGCTTGTCAAAGGTGGAATACGTGTGGAATGCCCAACGGCTGTCGGGAGAAAACACATACCCATGCGAGCCGGGTTGGTCCGGCGGCGTCAAGCGCTCGGGCGCGCCGGTTCCATCCAGGCGCGCGCGGTAGAGGTAGCGTTGCGTCGCGTTGGTCGGCGAGGCGTAATAGTAGAACCATCCGTTCTTGTCATCCATCTGGCCGCGCGCGATGAGGTCGCTGCCCGCCGGGGTGATCGGCTTCAGGCTCGAACCGTCCCGCGAGACGACATAGGCCCGCCGCCAGCCGTCCCGCTCACTGAAGAGGACAAAGGTCTTGCCGCCACGAATCCACTCCAGCCCGCCGTTCTCCATATCCACCCAGGCGGGATCGGTTTCCGCGTAGGCTTTGGTGATCGCGCCGGTGCGATGGTTGGCGAGCAGGACTTCCCGCGCATCCCGGGAACGGCTGTATTTATCGACCAGGACCTCGTCGGAATTCCCAGCCCAGCCCAATGGGTTGAGGTAAAAGGTGCCGGGTTTATCGGCCAGCTCGATCCAGCGCGTCGGGCCGCCTTCCAAGCCCACGACACCGATGCGCAGCGTGGTGATCGGCCCGCCGATCCGTTCAACCCGGGTTTCCCGGAACGTGCGATAGGTCGGGTCGCCGGGCACAAGCACCGCCCGCTTGGGGACGGCGGAGGAATCGCTCCGGACATAGGCGATCCATTGCCCGTCGGGACTCCAACAGGCGCGGCCGTTGTCGATGGCGTCGGCATCGGTGTCCTTGGTCAGGGGGATGGTCCGGCCGCTGGCCATGTCGTGCACGATCAATTCGGCGCCGCGCGAACCCAGCAGCCGGCGCTCATCCGGCGAAAACGCATTGGCATCAAACCGCGCTCCGCCACCGGCCTTCACCGGACGCAACGCGCCCGACTCCGGCTCATACAGCCAGTGATCGCTCCCGTCCTTTCCGCCGGCGGTCTCCGTGTGCAGCAGAAAACGCTTGCCCGTCGGCGAGCAGACGAACTCGTGGATCCTCAGCCGCTCGGAGGTGCCGGGCACGAGGAGTTTCTCGCTGGCAACCGCGACCGTGCGTTGGCCGCTGGCGGAATCGTAGCGGGCGATCTCCGCTCCCGACGCGCCATCGGGCGTCTCCAACTTCAGATAACCCGAGCCGTCCGGCAGCCATGTGGCGTCAAAGCCGCGCATGGCAAACTCGTCCGTTTCGTAAATCGCCTTGATCCGCGGCTCGACCTGCGCCAGCAAGCGGGCGCTTGCTTCCGCTGCGGGGTTGGCCGCTTGCGCCCGAAGGGCGAGCGTTGCCACCGCCATGAACGTCAACGCGCACCGCCTGGCAACGGCGCAACCAAGGCGCCATTCAAGTGGGGAAGAATTGCCGGAGCAGGCTGTCAACATGGTGTCGAGGGTTTCTGTTCTATGGGTCATTTTGTTTTTCAGGTGTTTTGTTTCACGACTAGAAGCGGGGCCATTTTCTTTCCGGGGAAACCAACTCGGGTTCGCCTTGGAGCCCTGCTTTCTGCAGCTTCTTGAGCCAGTCTTCCCGGGAAAGGCCCATCTCAATGGCGCCTGTGGAGGAGTCGAGAATGAAGAAACCCGGGGTTCTGCTTCCAGCGAGGCTGGGATTTGGCTTCTTAGGCGGCTGAACTTCACCGAAGATAAGCGTGCCCGAGTTGCCGATTTTGGCCAACTTCGGACCGATGAGTATTTCGCCTTTAGGCGGAAGAACAAGTCCAACGTCCTCGCTGTCGCCAAGGAAAATGGCATAGCCGCCCGGCAGAGCATCGCCCTTGTTGCAGGCAGTCAGAAACAGCAGGGACAACAGGGCGAGAGTGAGTAGCGTTCGTGCTTTCATAGGCGTGAGTGTTTGTTCTACTCGTCTACTGGTTGTGGCTAGGATTCATCAGATCGCCAGGATCGGCACCTCGGTCGGACCGTCGCCGGAGATGTGGAGCACCTTGCCCTTGGCATCCAGAACGACCACCCGCTCCTTCTGGAAATGCATCCCCTCGGTCGTAGTGGCGGCGAAGTTCTGGTTGAAGGTGAGTTTGAGGGTGACCACATGGACGTCGTTGAAGGTTTTGTCACCGAGCTTGAGCTCCTTGTGGAACTTGACGCCGGCGTGATAGTCGAGGCGGCTGGAAGGCTCGGTATATCGCTTGAAGACTTGCTTGCCATATTTCCCCACCAAGTCCGAGTAATAAGTGACGGCGTCGGCGGTGATCGCGCAGGGAACCCGGATGCCGAGTTGCTCTTTATACCACCAAACCTTGTCACCGACAGGGGGCTTCGCCTCTTTCGATTGGGCCAAGCCGAGCGGGTCGTTGCGGTCGCGGGCTTCCACGGCCTGGCGCAGCGTCTCTTTGGACGGTTGGGCCGCCTCGGCGGCAGCGATCAAGGCCGCCTGCTTCGCATCCGGAGCTTCACGGGTAATGACGACCCGGTGTTTCGCCGGATTGGCAGGCCAATCTTTCGGGTTGGAGTCCGGCGTTATGCTCGCCGTGGCGGGCCCGGACAACACGACCCAGGCCAGGAGCGTTACCGCGAGCAGAGAGGCAACGGATGGCTTCCTGGTAACGCGACGAATGACACCGGCAACCGCTCCAAGAAGAAAGACCGCAACGCCACACCAACCCGTCATGGACGCGCTGCGGACAAAATGCGCTTCTCGTGGAACGCTGGCGAACGCGGCGGCGAACCCGAAGCCCCCGAACGCCAGAAGGCCGCCGCCAATAATGAAAAGCAGTGGCCAGAATCGTCGAATACCGGCAACCCATCCAATAAGGAAGACGGCAACGCCACACCAACGAATCACCGACGCGATGCCGGCATGATGTGCATAGCTCGCCGACATCTCCGGTGTCGGATCTTGGGGGCCCCAACCGGCAAACATCACGTCGTAGATGAATCCGCCGAACACAATCAGCACACCGCCAACGATCAGAAGGAGCGGCCAGAATCGTCTCATCGTGTCAGTCCGACTGCTATTGAGTTTTGTTTTCATGGTCTTGTTTGAATTCCCTGTGAATTTGTTTTCACAGGTAATTGTTCCTCATGCCCATCTACTTCGAATTGCCTTGGCGGAGGCGGCGCATGCTTTCCTGCTCTTCTTTGGAAGGCTCGATAAACTTGATGCCCCCGTCATAATCGATCTGCAACATCACCTGCTCCATGGTTGCCGGGGCGGGCTTCTTCGTCTCCGGGTTGACCGCGAACCGAAAGAACATGACATCCCATGTTCCCTGCCCACCTTTCACCATGGCTTTCGTGACCTTGCCGTCGTCCTTCTTCCATCCAAACTTCGCAGCCGCAGCCTCCCAGGCGACCTCGGGAATGGCTTCGCGATGGCCGAGTAAAATTGGTCGGGGTCGGCATACTCGCCGATCGGCTTTACGCCGGTGATCTTCTTCCGATACTTCTTTTCAAAATAAGCGATGTCTTCTTCACATGGATTTTCGGCCTCCCCTTTCGCCGACTCCGGCTTGGTGTCGGCGGCTTTGGTAATGCCCGGGTCGGGCTCGGCAAGTGCTTGCGAATGCTGGTCTGGCGGTGCCGTGGGTGCGAGTGCCTGGGCGCGAAGCGTGGGCGGGAGCGCGACCATGGTCAGCACGGCGGCGAACAAGGTGATGCGGCAGGATGATTTCATGGTGTGATGTTTCAGTATCGTTTGTTTGTTTTGGATCGCGGACGTCAGCAGGGTGAGGGGGAGAAGTGTGCGCGTGTTTCCGGTCATGAACTTGTTTCCCTTCGCCTATTGCTTGTTCTTCAACAGCTCCACCATGGCCTTGCCCATGGCTTCACTGACGTCCATATAGACTTCCGCGTTGCCGCCGTAGTGACCGTTGCCGCTGCCGCCTTGCGCCATGGGGTTGGAATAAACCGTGGCCACATTGCCTTTGAACTCCGGGTGCTTGCCGCTATTGCCGTCAACCGCGAGATGGCCCTCAAGCACCTTTCCCCCATTGCCTCCGATGCCCTTCGTGGCTTCACCCAGGGTGGCCAGGACAAACTTCGCGTCAGAAGCATTGAAGTCCTTGCGCAACTGCTTGATAAACCGGACGAGATTCTCTTCGTATTTGCTCGCGTGCGCGGCATTGCCGCAGTCCTTCTCGCCTTGCCAGAAGAAAAAGCCCGCGACCTCGTACTTCGTCGCCCCGGGGTAGTGCTTGTCAAGCTCCGCCAGCACCTTCTTCGCGTCGGCAGTGTCGTCGTCGTACTGCTTGCCGGCATACCAATTGATGACTTTCCCGGCCTTATCGAGCCAGGGAGGAGGCTCCGTCGCCTTGCCCTTGGTCTTGTCCATCTCCCAGGAATCAGGCCGATCCTTGTACCCGGCGTACACAAAGTTTTTCTCGGCCCCCGGTTTGTCCTTTTGGACGAATTCGTACCGCTCGCTGCCCGGCGGCAGGAGATCCCAACCCAGGCTGCGGTTGCCGATGCAGCTCTTGAGGATCATGACCGGCGCATCGACGGCATTCCCCACCACATGTCCGATGCCGAACTCCGGACCGATGGTGCCGCTCTTGACGGTCATCCACTCGTTGTTGAGCATGCCCCTGCCTTGCATGTACCGCACAAAGCGGACATCCTTTCGCTCGATCCAGTTGCCCGCTTCATCCACGAGGTAGGTGTATTTCTTCTTTTCCTTCACTGCATTCTCCAGGGATCCTTCCCCGCCCTTAATCCTGCCCATGCCCACCATGTTGGGCTGGCCCAGCAGGATGAAGACCTTGACTGGCTTGGTCATATCCGCGGGTTTGCCGTCCGGCCTGGACAGCTGCACGGGATTCGTCTTGTCCGCGGCCGGAAGGGCAAGTTGCGCCAATAGCGCAGCCGTGACGAATACGGTTCGGATTTGTTTTTCTGTTTTCATGTTTTTGTCTGGGGAACGCTTACGGTTTGGTCGTCAACAAAGGCTTCATCGCCTCGGCCAGGCGGTATCCAACCATGCAATAAACCCTGGCGCTTTCCTGATAATGGCAGTACCAGTTGCAAACGTGCCGGTCAGATTCCTTTTTGGCTTTCTGAAACGCCGCATCCTTTTCCAGGGCCTTGTCGCCGGCTTCTTTGACGAGCTGTTCCATTTTCTTGGGATCCGCGCCCTCCGGCTTGTCTTTCAACCGCTCCTTGAGTTGCGCCGTAACCGCCTTCCTCACCCGATGTTCTTCAGATTCCATTTTCCGGGGCAATTCATCCAGCTCAGGATACCGGAAGGGTGCAGTGCGCACATATCCGACCGTTCCTTTCAATTCCGGGCAGGGTCGCGATTCTCGCCTGACCGGCCCTGAAATCGGCCATATTCTTGTCGGCTTTTTCGCCGACGACGCCCAGTTCGCCCAGAACTACCGGCAGGCTCGGCACCTTGAACTCGGCGCGCAGATCCTGAGCCAGATGAACGAAATTCGGGCAATATTTATCATACACCTGCTGCCTGATCTTATCGCCGGGCTGACACATGTCGTTCCAGCCTTGGAACCAGACGAACCCGCAGATCTCAGTCTTCAGTCCCTTCAACTGTGGGAAATCGGGGTCGAGATTGGCCAGGCACTCACGCACCTCTTTCACCATTTTGTGATATGACGCACCAATCTCCTCCGGCCTGTAGCCTGATTCATGGGCCGGTTTGCCGGCGCTGGGCGGCCGGAAATTCCCATACAGGCTGTGCCCGCCCCAGCAGGTTTTGATAAGCAGAACCGGCTCTTTGAAGTGATCGCCCATTTCGATGCCGAACATCAGATCTGGCCCGAACCAATCCGCCCCCCATGCGCCCATGCCCACGGACAGCGGGCGCTTGATTCTTTCGTCGGCTTTCTGGTAAGAGACAAACACATCATCACGCACGACGAATAAGCCGTCGTCTTTCCTGATCTTCTTCAACAGATTTCCATGAGGCGGGTGTTCACCCAACCGATCGAGCGTTTGCACCCCGGCATGCCCTTCCATGTTCGACTGCCCGGCAAGAATGAAAACTTTCACTGGCCCCTTGAACTCCTGTCGCGGCTTGCCTGCCTCAGCCAACTGGGCCATCGCCGCATTTGCCACCAATGACATGGCCACCACTGCGCCAACTATTGCCTTTGTTGTTTTAGCATTCATTTTCACTTTTGTGGTTTTGACTGTTACAGGGGTTAAAAATCTGCCGGACCCGCACCAGCGTGCTGAACGTGAGAAAGCGGTTGTCCATCAACTTTCACCCCGGATCCTTCGATCGCCCAGCGGCACCGGCAGGTTTTTCATGATAAACTGATTTGACGATTTCGTATAACACCCGTTTTCCTTCATTGACAACGTCAGCCGCTGACTTGTTATTCAGGGTTTTGATGTTAATTGAGCTCATGTATTTATTGAGCTTTGCCTTGGCGGTAGCCGCTTCCGCTGATGGATTCCCAGCCAGTTCTTCACGCAGTATTCTGATCTTTTCGTAGTCCTGAATCCCCTCCCTGAGTCTTTCGAATCGTATTGAGCGGCGGGCACCTGGATACACAAGATAGGTATCGCCACTTGGCCAGGTAATGAACCTGAAGTCAATTTCGGGATTTTCCACCCAACTGTTATAGGCCCACCTCAAAAATCCATCGAAGCCCAGTGCCGACGCGAACCAGCCTTCGTAACAGGATTCAGCCGGCGGCGAGAAGGTGAAATTATTGGGTTTCGGGATGCAGCACGCGACATAATAGAGGGTGTTACGAAAGCCAACGCGTGAAACCTTGATTTCACTGGGTATTTTGCGGATTTGCGTTTGACTTCGGTGAATGGGGCGCGCTGGTCTCCACCGCCAGTTCCAGAGAAAGTTGAAGGGGCCGCAAGC
>CAINDV010001187.1 GCA_903847485.1 uncultured Verrucomicrobiota bacterium | reverse complement strand
TTGTCTGCCCAGAATTGATCCAGGCCCAGTTGGCGCCAGAGTTCGCAGGCCAGCCAGCAGGCGCCGAACTGGCGGGGCCGGCTCAGATGGTAATCGTCCAGGCGCAGGGACAAGGCCGGTATGTCGGAAGGCGGCGGGGTGCGGTCGGCGGGGAAGAGACTGCGGGTTTCGGTCTGACCGGAGTCAGAGTTGAAGACCTCGAGGGCCTTGATCCAGGCAGCCTGCTGGGAGTCGTTGAGTTCGCCCAGGTAGAGGAGCGTTCGCTGATGGACGGGGCCGGCGGCGTGGCGGACGTTTTCCACCACGCTCCAGTAGCGATGCACTTTGCCGTCTTTCTTACGTTTGGTAGGCCGCAGAAACATGTGGCGGGCAGTATGCCACAGGCGGGGGGTGATGGAGCAAGGTTCTGGGTCTTCACTACAAGCGTTTTTGGGGGTTTTGGCAGGGGAGATGCGCCTATTTCCGAGGAAATTCGCGAATCGCTCTGCGGAAATTTTCTGAAACGGGGTTGAGTGTCGAAAGTTCGGCTAACACGCTGCCCGTCGGTGGCTGGCTGGTGCGCACGCAGAGCGTGGTGGTGCCGCTGGCGGCAGGCGCGGGAGATTGGCGGTTCGTGATGGCAGTGGACTCGTTCGGTGACGTGGTGGAGGCCAATGAGACGAACAACTTCGCGCTGGCCACGAATCTCACCACGGTGCCGCAGGTGCTGGCGTTGCAGGTGCCGGTGACGCGGGTGCTGGAGAACGTGGCGAACCCGACTCTCACGGGGCTGGTGAGCCGCAACGGCAGTTTGAGCAATGCGCTGACGGTGGCGCTGGCGGGGAGCGCGCCGGCGCATTTGACGGTGCCGGCCAGCGTGACGATTCCGGCGGGCGAGGCTTCCGCGCCGTTCAACCTGACGGTGGTGTGGGATCACGCGCCGGGCGCGGATCAGGCGGTGACAATCACGGCCACGGCGGCGGCGTTCAGCAATGCCACGGCAGTGGTGACGGTGGTCAACACGGACACGCCGGCGCTCTCGGTGGTGTTGGCCAACCTCACGGTTGTGGAGGGTGGCATGGTAACGGGGCGGGTGACGCGGAGTTACGCCACGGCGGAGCCGCTGGCGGTGGCGCTGAACAGTTCGCAGCCGGTGCATCTTACGGTGACGAACCAAGTCATCATCCCGGCGGGCGGGTTGTTTGCCGATTTCACGGCGAAGGTGGTGGAGGATTCGGTGGTGGAACCGCCGCGGAGTTTCTCGATCCTAGCCTCGGCAGCGGGTTACACGGGCGACGGAGCGTCGGTGCTGGTGGTGGATAACGACGTGCCGGAGCTGGCGCTGGTGGTGACGGCGACGAACGTGATGGAGAACGCGGGTCCGCTGGCGCTCAGCGCGACGGTGTATCGCTCCATCGTGACCAATCGCGCGCTCAACGTGGTCATTCGCAGCAGCAATACCAATGCGCTCTTAGTGCCGGCGCGGGTGACGATTCCGGCGAACCTGGCTTCGGCGGGCTTTGTCATCGCGGCGGTGAACAACACGCTGATGGACGGGGCCAAGTCGGTGGTGGTGTCGGCGCAGTCGCTGGATGATGTGCGCGGCGAGCCGATTGGCGCGGTGGCGGCGCAGACCATCACGGTGCGGGATGATGACGGTCCGGGGCTGGCGGTGGCGCTGGCGCGGAAGCTGGTGCCGGAGGGTTTGAACCCGGCGACGACGGCGGTGGTGTCGCGCAACACGCCGGCGACGAATGACCTGGTGGTGACGCTAACTTCGAGCCTGACCAACGAGGCGACGGTGCCAGTTAGCGTGCTCATTTCCAACGGTCAGTCGAGCGCGAGCTTCGCAGTGGCGAGCGTGAATGACGGGGTCACCGACGGTAACCAGACGGTGACGATCACGGCTTCAGCTCCGGGCCTGGCGAGTGGCAGCGACACGCTGGTGGTGACGGATGAGAACATGCCGGACCTGGTGGTGGCGACGCTGGACGCTCCGACTAACGGGCTAACCGAGGCGGATTTCGACTTCAGCTACCAGGTGGAAAATCGCGGACTCGCGGCCTCCAGCAACGCCATTGTGCAGAAGATCTACCTCTCGACCGACCCTTATGTGGGCAACGACCTTCCGCTGCTTACGAATGAGTTTGTCGGCTCAATCCCGGCAGGACAACACTTCGTTCAAGGCCGCAAGTGGAAGTTACCCAAGACACCAGGAGACTACTGGGTAATCGTGGTGGCCGATGCCGACAACGCGGTGGCGGAGGTGTTGGAAGACAACAACATGGCGATCAGCGCCGCGCCGGTGCATGTGGCGCCGGCTTACACGGCCATCGTGCAGACGGATGTGAGCGTGCTGACGAATCCGGGTCCGGTGGCGCTTTACGGTCATGCGACGGCGGCCGATGGCCGCCCGGCGACGAACGCAAACGTCCACATCCATGTGAACGTGCGGGGCTGGGAGCGAGTGCTCTTTGCGCCGGCCGATCGCAACGGCAATTTCGTGGCGACCTTCACTCCGCTGCCGGGCGAGGCTGGGCATTACTTCATCGGGGCGACGCATCCGGGCGTGACGGCGTGGGAGGCGCAGGATGATTTCACGATGCTGGGCTTGCAGGTTGACCCGGCCCGGCCGACGGCACGGGTGCTGGAAGGCGGCTCGGCGGTGGGGCAGTTGCGTGTGGTAAACCTGGCGGACATCGCGCTGACCAACGTGGTGGTGTCGGTGATAAGTCATTCCGCCAATCTGCTGGCTACGGCCAACCTGAGCAGCAACGTGCTGCCGGCATTGGGCGATCTGACGCTGGCGTTCGCGGTGACGGCGACGAGCGCCGCGCCAGCGCAAGCCTCGGTGCTGCTGCGCGTGACTAGCGGCGAGGGTGTGCGCGTGGACATTCCCATCGCGGTGACCGTGGAGCCGCTGCGCTCGGTGCTGGTGGCGCGTCCGGCGTCGTTGGCGGCGGGAGTGCTGCGCGGCGGGACGGCGACGGTGGAGTTTGAAGTGGTGAACGAAGGCACGCTGGCCAGCGGGCCGATCAATGTGCTATTGCCGCCGACCAACTGGCTGCATGTGGCTTCGGCCAACCCGCTGCCTTCGCTGGCGCCGGGGGCGACCAACAAGGTGTCGCTGCAATTCCAACCGTCGGCGAATGCGCCACTAGGGCCTTTCACAGGCGATCTGCGCCTGCTGGCGGCGGACGGAAGCACGTCCGTGCCGTTCAACTTCCGAGTGTTGTCCGCGGCCAAGGGTGATCTTAGGATCGAGGTGCTGGATGAAGCTACGCTGTTTGAGACGATCCCGAAGGACGAAACCAACCGGTTGGTCCTGCTGACCAACGCGCTGGTCGTTTTGAGTGACGCGGTGAGCGGAGCGGTGGTGGCGACGAACGTGATTGACGCCACCCGCATACTCTGGCTGACCAACCTGACGG
>CAINDV010001186.1 GCA_903847485.1 uncultured Verrucomicrobiota bacterium | reverse complement strand
GTAAAGCGTTCAGCCGCCGCCACCGGCTGCGTAACTCCATCCCCAAATAGTGGCGAATCCGCCGCGCATAATATGCGGGGCGGCGCGGACGGGGCTTGACCTGCCGGGAGAAATCAAGGAGACTGGGCGCGTTCCGTGATGGGGGCGTACTGGTTTCGACTTGGGAGATACGCCAGAGGCGGCATGCCGAGGACGATGCGTTGGCCTCGTAAAAAATCGCATCAAAACAAAACAGCTAATCAAGAACTAGCTCTCGCGGCCTAAGGCCTCGACGTTCTCCGGCGGACACCTGCTAGGCCGGAAGAACGCTATAGCAGGCATGGTTGACGGCGGGGACCGCGCGTAGTCAGCCGAGATATTTCATGCGGACTAAGCAGTCGGATTCGCGTCCACAGGTTATCCGGCAGCCGACACTTACTGTGGGCTAAGCATGTAGTCGCGGCTGGTTTACCTGCTAAGGACGGGGGTTCAACTCCCCCCGCCTCCACCAGTTTTTATTGGCGGTTTTGCAAATTGCTTGACCTGACGGTAAGGTAACGGTAATTTTGGCGCATGAAAAAGAACGCCGCCAAGGCCGATGGCTTCCCCAAGACCATCAAAGAAGGCCACCCACGAGTTACCATCTACTGGCAGCCCAATCCGTCACGCACTAAGAATCCTCAGACCGGTGCATGGGAAGCCACCGGCAAAGTCTTCGATCAGTACCTGCTCGGCTATTACCAAGGCACCGAGAAGATCGTGGACAAGAAAACCTGCAAGCCCGTGCTGGACGATGCCACCGGGCAACCCAAACTGGACCCGAAGGGAAAGCCGATTCTCGACCTATCCACTGGCCAGCTAAAGGAAGTTCCCAAATTCATCCGTAAGAAGTTCGGCAATCTCGCCGATGCGGAACGCGAAGCCCGTTTTGTGCTGGCCAAGCTCGCCAATGCGGAAGGCGAAATCCTCAAGCTCACCGGCCTCGACCGCTCATCCTACGTCCACGCCATGCAGCAACTCCGTGGCTGGCGTGAAGACGCCGACCTGCATCTGACCGTCACCGACTATCTCGCCGCCGTGCGCCGATTGCCTGATGGCACGACCCTCCAGCAAGCGGTGGACGAATACCTTCGCCGCCATCCTGCTGGCCTGCCCAGCCGCACCGTTCAGCAGGTGGTGGATGAACTCGTCGCGACCAAAGCTGCTGCCGGACGCAGCCGGGCATACGGCGAAGAACTCAAGAAGCGTCTCGGTCGCTTCGCCAGGTCTTTTGCCGTTCCCATCGCCAGCGTCACCGGCGCACAAATCGGGGAATGGATTCAGAACCTCGGCCTCTCCGGGCGCAGCCAGATCAACTTCCGCCGCATCATCGGCACCTTGTTCAAGTTCGCCAAGCGCCGCGGCTACTTGCCCAAGGACTGGGACGAAATGGGTGCCGTAGAACGGCCCGACGATGACTCAGGTGAAATCGAAGTCTTCACCCCAACCGAAATGCGCCGTTTGCTGCTCGCTTGCTCCACTCCCGTCAAAGAGCGCGGCGCCCTCCGCACCCGCGAAGAGACGATCCCCTACCTCGCCATCGCCGCGTTTGCTGGCCTGCGCTCCGCCGAAATCGCCCGCCTGGACTGGTCCGAGATTCACTTGACCGGCCCGGAGCGGTTCATTGAAGTCAAAGCCAGCAAGGCGAAGACCGCCTCGCGCCGCATCGTGCCCGTCAGCGACAACCTCGCCGCGTGGCTCGCCCCTCACGCCCGACCGGACGGCCCGGTGGTGCCTTACCTGCGGTTCGACAAGCAACTGTTCCAGTACATCGCTCCGACGGCCGGCGTCGTATGGAAACACAACGGACTGCGCCACTCCTTCATCAGCTACCGCGTCGCCGCCGTCAAGAACGTGCATCAAGTCAGTTTGGAAGCCGGTAATAGCGCCAACATGATCTTCAAACACTACCGCCAACTCGTCACCGAAACCGCCGCCGCCGAGTGGTTTGCCATTTTGCCGCCCCACCATGAAGGGGCGGAGATCATCACCTTCCCGGTCGCCAACCAGAACACGGGCGACCAACCCCAGCCCCAGCCCCTCACGGCCACCGCCGCCGCCACCCGCTGACACATGGCTCCCCACCCGCAGCACCCGCAAAACCCCTGTGCCCTGCCTGGCCACGAGCAGACGCCCGCCAAGCTTTGGGAACTTCTGCGGCGCAACGACAAGTTTAAGCAAACCGTCGCCCGCCTGAGTGAACTCGACCGCCGCGCCCAATCCGAGCGCGCGCGCAGCCAGACCTGGTGGACCACTCACCGCATGATTCAGTGCCTTCGGGGCCGCCATCCTTTTGCCGCCGTTGCCCTCCAATGGCTTGTGCCCGAACCTTCCTTTCATGTCACCTGCTTTGGCCCACAAGAGGCCGCAGATGCGAATGGAGTTGTCAAACTGAGAAGCGTGATCGTTGCCGAAGGGGAGGGTACCACGGCCGATCTCTTGGACAAAGCGAACTGGCGTTGGCGAAAGCGCGTCGAAGGCACCCCCGACATTGCTGGCCACATCTTTACGCGCGGCCCGGAAATCCACTGGAGAACCAGCGAAGACCCGCGCTATGCCGACAAGTTTGACAAGGCGAACCCCATCGCCGAATGGCGAGACTACTTCTCCAAGCGGCAATTCACTTTCAACACCCCCTGGCAGGATGCCCCGCCGGGCTTTCAGCGCACGTTCCTTCATCTCTGGTGCCAACTCGACAGCCGCGGGACCAATCCCATCACCAACACGCGGAGCGGAGCGCCTGAGCGGCACGAAGTCAGTTTCTTCCAGGACTTCAGTTGCTACAGGATGCTCACCACCATTACCGACCGGGGCCATTTGAGCGCGGAGGACTTTGCTCACGCCCTGCGGTTCGCCGAGCTTTCTGACCACTACCGCGTCTTCGCCTTCCCCGCGTCCATTCGCACCCGCATGGAAGCGCGGGACATGGCGGACTGGCTTGTCGAGCAACTAGTTCAGCTACCGGATGGCAGCCAACTGCCACAGCGGGAAAAGGAGATTCTCGGCACGCCGCTCGAATGGGAAATCCTGCTTGCCTACGAAGATCGCCGCCGCCAAGGCGACGAGCACACACCTGCGCTGCAGTACACTTTTGACATGCTCTACGCGCATCAACCTGCGGCCCGCCGTCACGCCGCCAAACCGGCTGAGCGGACAACTGATGCTGCTCTTCGCCATATCGTCGCTAAGAAGCTCTTGATCGCGGCTGAGTCTGCGCGCTGGTATAGCTGGCAAGACGACTTCGCCCGCATCCATTCCCCGCTCGCCGGCACGGGACTGATCCAGCGCATCTTTCCCCGCCTGGCTTCCGTCCTGCCTCCCACGCCCGCTCCTGCCGCTCCATAAACCGCTATTTTAATTAGCAGTTCGGTCGCTCCGATTCGGGCCTCTCCACCCTGCTCCTATCGCGCACGATTGGCTTCGTGCTCGCGGTGGACAACCGGGTGGACCCGGTGAAGCCTGAATCGGCATCCGCTGCGCGCCAGAATCCCTGCGTGCGTGACTGAACTATGATTGAGACCAAAATGCACGCGCCCGGCGCGGGCCAGAACCCGCTGCCGGACTATGAGTCCAAGCAAGACCTCGCCACGCGCCTCGGCGTCTCCACCCGGACGGTGGATAACCTGATGCTGCGCGGCCTGCCCTATGTGGCCATCACCGGCGAGCTGCGCCGCTTTCCCCGCGTAGCCGTGGAAGAATGGCTTCTGCGTCTGACCATCCGCCGGGGTTGAGAGGATTACGAGCCATGAACACCACTTTCGACTACCGGGATACGCCCCTGCCCATCTCGTACTTCGAGACGAAGTATCGGCTGAGCCGGGTCACAATCTGGCGCTATCGCCGGGCGGGTTTGCCGGCCATTGGCGTAGGTGCCAAGACCTTCATCCGCGAATCCGACTTCGTCGCATTCCTGGAGAGGATGAATGGCCAAACCGTTAACGCCACGCCGCTCAAGCACTTAACCAAGGAGGCGGCATGAACGGTCTGGCAGACTTCCATGCAGCCATGCGGGCTGCGGGCCTCGACTTCGACGGCCCGCTGCTCGCCGACGGCAAACTCCACCGCATCAAGGTCGAAGGCGACCACGAGCGCAACAGTTGGTATGTGCTGCACGACGGCTCTCCGGCTGCGGGTGCCTTCGGCTGCTGGAAGCGCGGAATCAAGGAAACTTGGTGCGACCGTAGCCAGATTTGTCGCAGACGGACTGGGACCGAGTTCGTGAGCAGTGGAAGGCCGCCAAGCGCGAGCGCGATCAGGCCGACGCTGAACGCCAGGCGCAAGCGCGGAAGACAGCCACCTGGATTCTAAACCGTTCGCGCCCCGCCCGGACGCTTCATCGTTACTTGTCCCGGAAGGTCGTCCGCCAAATCAAATTGGCGCTGAGTGCCGATAAAGTTACGCCACCACCCGTTGTGGATCTCCATGCCGCCCCGCGCGTTCACGTTTCAAGGCCCCATGTGGTGTTGCCGGAGGCCGAGGACGCCGCCGACAAACCCGCCGCCTTTCCCACCGACGCCATGCCGCCGGACATGGCGCTGATGGTCCGCGCCGTCGCCAGGGCCATGCGCGTGCCGGAGTCGTTGCCCGGCTTGATGGTGCTGGCGCTGGTCGCTGCCAGCGTCGGCAAAGGGTTGGTGCTGGATTGGCGAACGGGAAAACCGGGATTGCTAAATAGGTATTGCTTTACTCGGCCGTGGCCCGCACACTCCGGACATGGACTGTCCACACTGCCAAACTGCCAGTGTTGCGAAGAACGGAACTTC
>CAINDV010001185.1 GCA_903847485.1 uncultured Verrucomicrobiota bacterium | reverse complement strand
GGACTTCGGCGGCATCCGGCCCCAATGGCACCACACCATTGACATCGTGCCGACGATCCTCGACTGCCTCAAGGTTCCGCAGCCCAATGTCGTCAACGGCGTGACCCAGAAACCCATCGAAGGCGTCAGCCTGGCTTACTCTTTCGACAGCGCCTCCTCCGCGAGCACCCGCAAGACCCAGTACTTCGAGTTGTTTGGCAACCGCGCCATCTACCACGACGGCTGGGTCGCCTGCACCACGCCTGCCACGCTCCCTTGGGACACCACCGTGACGCCCGTGGACATCATTGACGGCTACCAGTGGGAGCTTTACCAAGTGGCCAACGACTTCTCCGAGGGCACCAACCTCGCGGCGTCGCAGCCGGCGAAGCTCAAGGAAATGCAAACCCTCTTCTACTCGGAAGCCGGCAAATACAACGTCTTACCCCTCGACAACCGCAAGTCCGAGCGCATGGATGTCTCCAAACGCCCCAGCCTGACCTACGGACGCACCACCTTTTCCTACAACTCCCCCGTCAAGCGCATCACCGAAGGCGCAGCTCCAGACCTCAAGAACCGCTCCTTCACCATCACGGCGGACGTCGTCGTCTCCAACGCCATCCCCAACGGCGTGCTCGGCACCCAGGGCGGCTTCTTCGGCGGTTGGGCGCTCTACGTGAAGGACGGCAAACCTACCTACTGCTACAACTACGTCAGCCTGACGAACACGGTCGTCTCCGCCAACGAACCCCTCCCACAAGGCACCAACCACATTGCTCTGGACTTCGCCTACGACGGCAACGGCATCGGCCTGGGTGGCTGGGCCACGCTCTCCGTCAACGGCTCCCAAGTTGGCAGGGTCCACGTTCCCGCCACCGCCGGCTACCGCATTTCCTTCGACGAAACCTTCGACGTGGGCCAGGACACCGGCACGCCCGTGAACGACGACTACCAGGTTCCTGCCGCCTTCACCGACGGCCTCACCCAATTCACCATCACCCTTCAGGCAGTTCCACCCGAAGACCAGGCAGCCGTTCGCCGCGCCGCCGCACAGGGTCGGATAGAGACCGGGATGCAAAACTAGCCCAGACGCCAGCCGAAGCAGGGGGGCAGTAAATAGTTACACGTTGCCCGCCCCAGCGGCACGGAGAGTCTCTACAAACTTTGCGCCGAGGGCTTGGACAGCAAGCCGCGCCTGAAAGCCATCACCAAAACAGCGAACGCGCTGCTGAAAAAGACCCTCGCCAGTCCCTGACGGCGCATCCCCGGCTTTGTTCTACTGGCACCGCCGGGCCAACTGAAAAATATGGGACTGTTGACTAACTACTTTGCGGAGAAAAGCCCCTTCGCCTCACTTCAGGGCGGCGCGGAACTCCTCCTCGTTCGGCCCCGCTTTCCGTCCCGACGCCACGTCCTCAATCCGGCGAATCTGGCTATGCACCTTACTCAAGTGACTACAGCCCGGCAGAATGGCTGAGAACGCACGAGATTGGCGGGAGCGGCCTTCACACGCGCAGGCCAACGGTCCAAACCTCCCAAGCGAGCCTGGGTCAACGTAGGACGAT
>CAINDV010001184.1 GCA_903847485.1 uncultured Verrucomicrobiota bacterium | reverse complement strand
CGCTCAAAAGGGCACCTTCCCCCCCAAGATACAAACGTCAGAAGCTACGCAAAGCCCCGCTGGACATGGCTTTGCTCAATCGCATGTAGCTTTAGTTATGCTCAGGTGTATAGACCGTCTAACGCTGGCGCATGTGAAGGCGCTGGTGCCGGATCTCATCGAGGTCGCCGCCTTTGAGTGCCAGGCGGACACGATGTGGAGCATGAATCCTCGCGACAAGGGCATCTCGACGTTGGCGAAGCATAAAGTCGTCGAAGCCATGCCGGTGGCGCTGGCCATGCTGGTCACACCACCGGGCTTTGGCTGGGGGCAAGATCAGTTCAAAGTGCCGGCCCTCAACGCCTTGGCGACCTATGGCGATGCGGCCCGTTGGATGCTGCCCACTCTCAAGGGCCACCTTTTGACCTGGGACCCGGCCTCCACCGAATACGCGACCCTCAACACTACCATCGCCAGCATTAGCAGCGCCACCACGCCGGTCAGCGGTCTGACCAACCTGTTTCCTGTGGCGAGTTCACAGGTCGTCACCACCACGAACGCCAAGGCCATCACCCTCACCGGCTTTTCCTGCCGAACCAACACCGTGACCTTCATGAATGTGACCGCGCCCGTCCACGGCACCCTCACGGGCACGGCACCGAACCTGACCTACACCCCGACCGGGAGTTATGTAGGTTTGGACAGCTTCACGTTTCAGGTCTGCGACAGCCTGACCAACTCGGCGCCGGGAACGGTGAGCCTCATTGTGGGCATGGCTGCCGGCACCGGGCTAAAGGGGGAATATTACGACAACATAAACTTCACGGGGCTGAAGTTTACGCGGACCGACCCGCAGGTCAGTTTTGACTGGAGCACCGGCTCGCCGAGCAACTCAATGGCGGCGGATACCTTCAGCGTGCGGTGGAGCGGCCTGCTGCTGGCACCCGAGAGCGGGAACTACATGTTTTCGACGCTCAACAGCGACGGCGTCCGGTTATACGTGAACGGCGTGCTGGTAATTGACGACTTCGTGGATCAGGGGACGAGTTGGAACGATGGCACGGCCATCGCCCTGACGGCGGGCCAAAAGTATGAGGTGCAGATGGCTTACTATGAGAATACGGGCTCCGCGGTGGCGAGGCTCAAGTGGACGGGGCCGTCGTTTGCCGGCACCAACGGGGTTCTGCTTGCCAAGGAGTGGTTATACGACGGCACGGGGGTGTCGAATCGCGCGGCCATAGCCTACCCGCAAAGCGTGACCATGCTGCAGAACACTAATCGGGCAATCATCCTGGAGGGGGCCGGGAACCCCACCTTCTCGATTGGCACCTCGCCGGCCCACGGAACCCTCACCGGGACCCCGCCCAACGTGACCTACACACCAGCGACGAACTTCAGCGGCCTGGATAGCTTCACCTTCGTCGTCAACAACGGCCTCAGCAACTCAGCCCCCGCCACGGTGTCCATCGCGGTCTGGGCCGGCGCACCGGTCTCCTACACCTGGAAGAGCGCCGCATCCGGCTATTGGAGCGTCGCGGGCAATTGGATCTCGGCCGTGCCGGCTGCGGCCGGGGACGCGTTCTACATTCCTAATTTTACCCCGTCTGGCACCTACAGCGTGACCAATGATCTGAACAGCGGGTTTGTGCTGAACCAGCTCAACGTCGCCGGCTCGGTGACGTTCGCCGGCGCCAACAGCCTGTCCCCAACCGCCAACGGCCCCCTTCTGCCGCAGATCAATCAGAACAGCGCCAGTGCGGTGACGTTTAGCACCCCCCTGAGCCTCGCCGCCATGACTATCCTGGGCGGCACCGCCGGTGGGCGGGTGACGATCCCGAGCCTGATCTCGGGCGTGGGCGGTCTGACCAAGAACAGCCCCGGCATGCTGGAAATCTACGGTCTAAACGCCAACACCTACAGCGGCGGAACCATCATCAACAGCGGCACGCTTCATTGGGGCACCATAACGAATGGGATCAGTCCACCGTGCAATTTTGCCCTCGGAACGGGGCCGGTAACTCTTGCCTATAACGCCACTCTCGAGTTTGACCGAGTCACTGCGACGAACGCCCTGATCTCGAACGGAGGGACGCTCGTCAGCGCCAACGGGTGGGGCGTTACTTGGAACGGCCCCGTCACGCTGAACACAAATACAACCGCCGATACAGAGTGGAATATGACATTCGGCGGCAACATTAACGGGGCAGGCGGTTTTACCAAGACGGGCGGCAAGACACTGACCTTCTCCGGCACAAACAATTTCACGGGCGCGAACTTCGTCACGTCCGGCACGCTGTCCTGCTCGAAATCCGCCGCCCTCGGCACCGGCCCTCTGAGCATCAGCGACGGCGTCATCGTCAACCTGAATTACACCGGTACCCGAACCATTGCTGCGTTGACTCTCGGCGGCACGAACCAGCCCGCCGGCACCTACGGCTCCACCAGTTTCCCGGCGGCCAAAAAGGATGCGCACTTCACCGGCACCGGAACCGTCACGGTGATGCCGCTCATCACCCTCACCAACATGCCCGCCACCGGCATGACGAGCACCTCCGCAACCCTCAGGGCTACGCTGGCCTGCGCGGGGACCAACGCCGCCGTTTACGCCCACTGGAACAGCGTCAATGGCGGCACCAATGCCGCGCTCTGGACCAACTCGGTGTATGTCGGCTCCTGGACCAATGTGGCTTCGACCAACCTCAGCCTTCCGGTTTCAGGTCTCAGCCCTCAAACGCAATGCTACTTCACCTTCCGCGGCACGAACCTGGCGGGCAACGTATGGGCGACCAACGTCCTCAGTTTCACCACGCTCACGCCCGCGCCGCCGATACCGGTGTTGTCGGGCAGCGCGATCACGATGTCGGGCGGAGTGCCGGGCTTCTCCTTCACCACGGTGGCCGGCTACAAGTACCGCTTGGTGTCAAAGAACACGCTGACGGATGCGGCGTGGTTGCCGGTCATCGCGCCGCCAGACTTCCCGCTGCCGGACGGTTGGAGCGCGACCTCGACCGGCGCCCCCATGTCGCTCAGCGACACGAGCACCGCGGGCCAGCCGCAGCGCTTCTACCGGCTCGAAGCCGCGAACCCATAAATGCAACTGCGGAGAGAAACAATGAAACAATCAAACACAAGCGTAACCAAGAGTGTTGACATTCTACACTATGCAATAGGAGTGGCTGGCTGGCTGTCCGTGGCAGGCGTTTTGCCCGCGCAGGCGCAAACGTGGTCCTCCCCGCATCTCGGCGGCTATCTGGGCGTGAACTACACCGGGGTAGCCAATACGTACAATGCCGGGTATTCCATGTATGTGGCGCTGTTAGGGCGGCCGCAGTATGCGTACTACTCGCCCAGTTTCGAAGCCAGCCTGGAAATCGGCACCTGAATGGGCCCGCAGTGTAGCCCCGGCATCTATTGCGATATCGAAGGCGGTCCCGGTGTCGGTGGGGGGGGTATGGGAATCATTGGTGCAACACTGGGTTTGGCATTGGTGCCGTCGCCGGGAATGGCTTCACTAATTTTGCAAACGGTACCTCGATCGGCCATGGCGTCGGTGTCTATGGCGCGGCCCAAATCAGCCCGTGCCTGCTTTATCCACCGAGGTTGGCAATGTTTCGCGGTGGAACCAGCGGCCAGCTTGTCGGCTGCGGCTATCTGGCGCTGCCGCTGCTGCCAGGCAAGGCCACCACGGACGGGGTCAATGTCCCCACCGGCGATCATTGGTGGACACTGTTCTTCAACACCCGGAACTTCCAAGGCCCCGTTGCCGTCCTCACGCCGCACTTTTACTCGGAAGTTACGAAGGCT
>CAINDV010001183.1 GCA_903847485.1 uncultured Verrucomicrobiota bacterium | reverse complement strand
GGCCGGGTGCCCTCACCCGGAGGGGAGTGACAGGGCCATGATGAGAATTGCTGCCTACCACCATCGGCAGAGCTACGGCTAAGTTCGCTTGATCGTTGGCGGTCAGGTCGCCGAGTTCTTCCCAGCCTGACCACCCCAGGTTAGCCTCATAGGAACGCAGGAATAAAGTTGCAAACCTGCCGGAGCAGGTTCAGTTTTGAAGGTGTTGGAGCGTGTTTGTTCTATTAATCCCTGCCGTGTGGCAGGGTTGCAGCACACGTTCCAGCACTTTTTCAGACAGTCCTGTGGGCTGGCTGTGAAACCGGGTCATAAATTCAAACGAAAGGCTTCATCATGTCAAACCGAAGCGTCTATCTGCCGGCTTGGGGGTTCTGGGCTGCTCTCATTGCCTTGGTCAGTCCCGTGCCTTGCCACGGTCAATCCCATTCCGTTACGGCGCCCCCTGATGCGGCCGCACAGCCGGCGGTGCTGAAACAGTTGCCCATGGGCAAGTTCACCCTACAAGACCTACAGCCAGCGGGAAGGTCCGGGGAGCTGGAGATCAGTCTCCTGCTGGCGGGCCAGCCGCGCCAAATCGTCTTGCAGAAACATTCGCTGCGGGCGCCTGGATTTCGGGTGGTGGCGCAGGAGAGTAACGGCCTATGGCGGGACGTGGAAGTTCCCGATTCCCAGACGTACCGGGGCTATGTAGCCGGTTGTGGCGGCAGCCGCGTCGCAGCCTCGATCACGAAAGGCAGTATCCGGGCGTGGGTGTGCCTGGGCGATGGCAATGACTCGACCTGGGTGGTGGAGCCGCTGCACAGTTTTTTGGCCGACGCGGCGGCCGGGCAGCATGTGGTTTACAACAGCGAGGATTGGGCTGGGGAAGCTGGAGTTTGTGGCAACCAGGAGGTTCCCGTGGCCCAGGCTCCCAGGGCGACCACCCTGAACAGCGTTGCGGCGACCCTGGACGTACTGGTGTGCCGAATCGCGTGCGACGCTGACTATGAGTATTACACCTTAAACGGGAGTTCGGTGAGTAATACCACCGTGGACATCGAGACCATCCTCAACGGCGTTTCGGCGCTCTACGAGCGCGATGTCCGGGTGGCGTTTCAGATCACACAGATCATCGTGCGTTCGGCGGAGCCTGACCCCTACACCGCCACGACGGTATATGGACTGCTTGGTGAGTTTCAACTCGACTGGAGGAACAACCATCAGGCTATACTCCGTGACATCGCTCATCTGTTCACCGGGAAGAATTTTGGCAGTGTACTCGGCGTAAGCTACACGGACCAGGTGTGCCCTGGCTTCGATCATTACAGCGTGGTGCGTTCGCGCTGGCAAACGGATGTGGGCAAGCGCATCGCCCTTTCCGCCCATGAGATAGGCCACAGTTTTGACGCCGTTCACTGCGATTACGACAGCGACCCCCGCTGCCGTATCATGTGTCCCAGCATCGGCGGCTGTAGCGTTGGGTATTACTCGTTTGAAGACTCGAACATCACCCGCATTCGCGCCACCGCGGTCAGTGCCGCCTGTTTGACGGCCGGGACGGTGACGACGCCGACGACCACGCTGCCCTTTGCGGATAATTTCAACCAGGTCAGCGCCATGCCGGACCCGGCCCGATGGACTGCGGCGGACCTCGCTCAGTGCCAGTATCAACGCCTGGAGATCAGCATCGGCCGGGGTTACAGCTCCAACCAAAAGCTCGGGACGGTGCGCACGCTGCCGATGCAGTTGAGTGGGTCGGCCCAGGTGCGATACAAGGTGAACTGCGGCTCCATCTCCTCCAGCCAGTCGCTCAAGATCGAGTATCTGAACTCCAGTTCCTTTACCTGGCAGCCGCTGCGGACCATTACTGGCGATGGCTCGAACCAATACAAGTCCTATGAAGACACGGTGCCGGCCAGTGCGGCGGGCGCTCATTTTGCGGTGCGGTTCTCGGCCTGGGGGACCGACACTTCCTCCTCACTCTCGTGGGCGGTGGATGATGTGAGCATTGTGCCAGTTGCCGTCGCACCGCATTTGTCCATCGCGCGCACGGCGACCAACACAGTGGTGCTCGCCTGGCCGCAGCCCGCGCCCGGTTGGAGCCTCGAAGCGACCGCCGTCCTGACCACCGGCACCGGCAGTTGGACCTTGATCGCTCCGCCGTATGCGACCAACGCCACTCACTGCGTGGTCACAGAGCCGGTGCCGCTGGGCAACAAGTTCTATCGCCTGCGCACACCTTAACCGTAGCCATGCAGACGGAAACCACACCGAAGGCGTGGCCGGCAGCGTAGGACAGGCGGCGCGCCTGTCTCCATCTTCAGGGCCTTGCTTCACTAAAAGGTGAGCGGTCACAGCCAGCAGAATCCGTCCGGGAAAGCTGTCCCAGACGATGTCAGAGACCGGCGCGACGCCGGTCCTACTGCAGGGACACGGCTAACCTCCATTGACACTCCGCTGCCGCCCGGCCGCTGGCTTATCCGGTGCGCCAGCGGGAAGTGAGTTGTTTGGGCGTCGAGGCGAGCGGCGATCAGGGTGGGCAGAGGGATACTAAAATTTTCTCAGAGCCTGTTTGAAAATGCCTGCCGCGGTAGAGCGAGGCTACTGCCGAGCTGTCCGGTAGGCTCATTACCGCTGTCGTTGAGGCTCGGCAGAAGCCTCGCCCTACCACGCCAGGCGTTTTCATACACGCTCTTAGCCGGCTCCCACGCCGCGCATCCGCGCCTTGCCAGCCGCCGCGCCGCTGCTATCCTCCTTTTCCTGCCGAGCCAGGACACACTTGCCGAATTCGTCGCGTGGGTGAAGCAGCACCTCACCGGCGATGAGAAAGGTGAGGCACAGCTTCACCTTGATCTACTCTTTCATGAAAGGGTCAGTTATTGATAGTGGTTACTCGTCGCCAGACTGCCGCAGGCACCCTCACCCCGCCGCCCCACCAGCCACGCACCCTTGCGGGCCAGGCGGACGCAGTATAGCTTCCCGCCGTGAAATAGACCCAGTTGAACCGTGTGGCGTATTCCCAGGCCTACCGCGTCAAGCATGCGGCAGAGCTCGCGGCCAAGGCCAAAGCCTACTACGTCAAGAACCAGGCGAAGCTTGCGGCGAAGGCCCAAGCCTATTACACCAAGAACAAGGCGAGGATTGCGGCGAAGGCCCAAGCCTACTACGCCAAGCACCAGGCGCAGGCCCAGGCCTACCGCGCCAAGAAAAAGGCGAAGGTGGCGGCGTATGCCCAAGCCTACTACGCCCAGAACCGGGCGAAGATTGCGGCGAGGACCAAAGCCTACTACGCCAAGAACAAGGTGAAGCTGGCGGCGAAAGCCAAAGTCTTCCGCGCCAAGCACGCACCGAAGATTGCGGCGGAGAACAAAGCCTACTACGCCAAGAACAAAGCGTATTTCCGAGCCTACCAAGCCAAGCACAAGGCACACATTGCGGCCCGCCAAGCGGCCTACTATGCCCAGCACAAGGCGAAGATTGCGGTGCAGGGTAAAGCCTACCGGGCCAAAAACAGGAAGAAGACTGCGCCTACCGGGCCGCCTTCCGGGCCGCCGCGCGGGGGCCGACGGCGAGTGGGGCGGTGAGGCGTTCGTAGAGGGCGAAGAGGTGCTCCACCCGGGCACGGTCGCTAGGGAAAGGGTCGCTGCCGGTCAACGACAATTATTCTTCTGGGCTCGCCAATTGACTCAACCTGCCCCTACCTGTAGTGTAGGGTATGATTGAGGACTACCCCACACCGATCCTGGCGTTCGCGCGCCGCTTCGTCACGGACGCCGCCTGTCGTGCTTACCTCCTGGC
>CAINDV010001182.1 GCA_903847485.1 uncultured Verrucomicrobiota bacterium | reverse complement strand
GAGTAAATCTCCCGGCCGCTCCTTGGCGGCAGCTAAGAGCGTGTTTGAGACGCCGCCCCGCGGTAGGGCCGAGCTGTCCGGTAGGCTCATTACCGCTGTCGTTGAGGCTCGGCAGAAGCCTCGCCCTACCACGGCAGGCGTTTTCAAACAGACTCCAAAGCCTCGGCGAGACACCGGATTCCAAACCCGCACCAGGCTCGCAGCCGGGAGTCTGGCCTAATGCCAATCCACGATATGCGCCTGAACTGTGAGCGTAATTGGCTTGCTCCGCTTTGCCTTTCGCACCCTTGAACCGGGTCGGAGGGCCTTTACCGAAATCGAAACTATCGAAACTACGAATGCAGAAATCCGAATTATGAAAGTGGAAAGTACGACTGCCGGACGACGATCCGGCTTCACGTTGATCGAACTGCTGGTGGTCATCGCCATCATTGCCATTTTGGCCGCGCTGCTGCTGCCGGCGTTGAGCCGGGCGAAGTTCCAGGCCAAGGTGGCAAGTTGCACTTCGCAGTATCGGCAATGGGGCATTGTCGCAAACCTCTATGCCGCGGATAACCGGGAGTACCTGCCAACCTTCCCGTTAGATGTATCGGGGATAGGACTTAATGTGTGGGGTGTCTCCGTAAGCATGCCCGCCGGGCTACAGTCTGCTGGACTGACGGTGCCGATGTGGTTCTGTCCGGTTCGGTCCTCGGAGTATGCCGCGGCCAACCAATGGTGCCTCACAAGACTCGGGCACCCGATGAGTTCGATTAAGGATTTGACGGACTATTTGTCGGTAAGCTTCGGCAACTTCGTGCTGATGAACCATAACTGGTGGGTGCCACGAAAGGAATCCGACGGGACCGTTTTTCCGGACCCGAAAAATGGCACCGGCACAGCAAGGCTGACCGACGGGTGGCCGGCCAAGACGACTGACAGGAATGCGGCCGTGAACCCGATCATCTCAGATCTTACTTGTTGTGTCGTGGCTACGCCCGACGTTAACAAGATACCCGAGCGCAACGATCCCATCAACGGCGGGTTTGTTACCGGAAACGGCCATTTCTTCAATGGCAGGCTTGTTTCGATCAACACCACCTACGCCGACGGGCACACGGTGACTGTTCCGAAGTCCAAGATTCAATGGCAGTGGCAGACCGGCCCGTGGATCCAGTTCTATTGAGCCTCCCACCCGCGCAACTCTTCACCAGGCAAGACGTAAGTGGTATCTATGCAGGGGAAATACCATCCAATGAACCGCCGAGACGCGAAGGACGCAGAGAAGACAGCACCGGGGCAGGCTGGTTCTTGTTCACTGAAGGGTGACTGGTGGGCGGGATTGCCAGCAGCCGTTTCCCTCGGCATTCATCGCAGTGCTATCCCACAGAATCGGCGTTTGCCGCGAAGATTTTTCCAGCGGGTTGGAGCGCCGGTTTACAACCGGCTTTGCGCGGTGGGTCGTTCAAAGCCGGTTGCAAACCGGCGCTCCACCTTAGTTGCGGCTCCGCCGCGCTATGTCTCTGCGGTTTTCTTGGCGGTTTCAAGCGCATGATTACGGCTTAGGACTTATGGAAAGAGCATTACCCGGTGAGAATTGGCCGCCGGTTTCTGGCCCGCCGGGCGGGAAACGGGAGTTGACTTGGCAAAGGTAATGGTGGAAACTGAATCCATGAAATCTACACTAGTCCACATGCTCCCTGGCTACCGGCGGGCTTTCACGTTGATTGAACTGCTGGTGGTGATCGCCATCATCGCGATTCTCGCCGGGTTGCTGCTGCCGGCGCTGGCCAAGGCCAAAACCAAGGCCCAGCAGACGGCTTGCCTGAACAACATGAAACAGATGGGCCTGGGCGTCATTCTGTATGGGGGTGATTACCAGGAACGCTACCCGTACTGCAAGAGCTGGGGCAAAGCCTGGGGAACGGATCACGCCTTGGGCACCGAGTATCTGGATACGCTGCTGAATCCTTACGTCGGCAAGAACGTCGGCACCAATCTTCCTGTCGGCGTCAAACCCGCCAACAGCATCCGCGCCTGTCCGGCGGGCCTCAAAGCCAATCCCAAAGATGCCGGCTATCAACAGATGCTCAAGGACAACGATTACGTCACCTATGTTTGGAACCACATCTATCTCAGGACCGACGGCAGCTACGAAACCACGCGGCCGGTCAGTGGGCGCAAGATCAACAGTGTGGTGAACTCCTCGTCCGCCGTCCTGGTTTGGGAAATACCCTACTGGACGGACCTGGGGAACCCGCACGGCCGTGGTCTGGACCTGGTCTTTGCGGACGGGCACGCTGCCTTCGAGAAACGCAAACTAGCGGAATACGACTGGTGGGCGTACCACAGCCGGCGCGGCTGGGAGGACAACACCACCGGCTTGTAGTATGTCTCCTGTGAAATGAACTGCTTGTTCAGAGAACCCTTCCCGCAGGTGCGCAGGGGCTTGTTAGGCGGCGGTCACCCCGTAACCTTCAACCCAGCAAACCCCACAACGCATGAAACCAGCATCGCTCGGTGACAATCGTTGGCCACCCAAGTTGGCCGCCGGTAACTGGCCCGCCAGACGGGAGCCGGGAGTTGATCCAGTAACGGTTCGGGTTGAAACTGAGCCTCCAGAATCAACAGCGGGGAATGTGCTCCCTGGCTACCGGCGGGCTTTCACACTGATTGAACTGCTGGTAGTCATCGCCATCATCGCCATTTTGGCGGCGCTGCTGCTGCCGGCACTGGCCAAGGCGAAACAGAGGGCTTACTTGGCTAACTGCCTCTCCAACCTGCGGCAGATCGGGTTCACCACGAGCATGTACACGGGTGACAACAAGGAGACGTTTCCGTTCTCTGGCCGTGACCTTCCATATAGCGTGTTTGTGGATTGGCCGACCCAGATGAACCCGTATGTCAGCACAAATAGCAAAGCTATGTTCCTCTGTCCCGCCGACCGTTCGGGAGGATTCGATGTTGTGATGGGGCTGCCGCCCAGCCAGATGCTGTTCCCGCTCTCCTATTATTATTACTACCAGTTTTACAACGATGATTCCAATACTGCGCTCCGGGCGCGGAAGAACTCCGAAGTTCGCTTTCCGGCGCAGAAGGCGATCGTGGCCTGCTTCGCGGGCAGCGCCAAGGGGGTCCAATATACCCAGGCCGAAGAGACTACGACCGGCGGGCACGGGCTTAAGGGTATGGTGCTGCTCTTCCCCGACGGTCATTCGCAGTTCGCCCTCTATCGTAATTTGAATTACGCCTACCTGAAGGGGAATTCGAAGGTGTATAACTTCGACTGGACCGGGGTGTATAACAATCTGGCCGGGGTGGGCTTGGCCGGCCAGGACCTGGCGAAGTAATGGGGCGTTCACTGTGCAAAACCCCTTCGCGCCATTGAACCGAGTGTGAAGTGTGTCTGGAAAACATAACAATTCTGAAAACAATACTGTGAAAGCACGAAGAAACACTGCCGGAGGAAGAGCCGGTTTCACGCTAATCGAATTGCTGGTGGTGATCGCCATCATCGCCATTTTGGCGGCGATGCTCCTGCCTGCGTTGGCCAAGGCCAAACAGAAGGCGCAACAAATCAACTGCGTCAGCAACCTGAAGCAGATCACCCTGTCGGGCCTCATGTATATTCAGGAGACCGGCAAGCTGTTCGCCTATTACCCCTACGACCCCACCTACTACAACACCCTCTGGATGGGCAGCCTGATTCGCTACCATGCCCAAGTCAATGCCGTGCGCGTTTGCCTGACGGCTCCGACGAACAAACCAGCCGTTGACGGGTCGCACGGCACGGCCGCCATCGCCTGGCAGTGGAACTCCACGCCCGTCCTGCGTGGCAGCTATGCGTTGAACGGTTGGCTGTATGAACAGGATCCTTACGCGACCGGCTTGCAGTTCAAGAAGGAGTCGGCCATTCAG
Source organism: uncultured Verrucomicrobiota bacterium (assembly GCA_903847485.1). Classification (GTDB taxonomy): domain Bacteria; phylum Verrucomicrobiota; class Verrucomicrobiia; order Limisphaerales; family JAJXZI01; genus CAINDV01. The sequence continues at coordinate 1,861 of CAINDV010001182.1, read as the reverse complement.
AAGCCCGCCGAAACCCCGTCGTTTGGCGATGGGATGTGGGTGGACGCCTGGCCTACGGCACAGGATCCGCCCGGTAAAAACCTGTACACAGGCAATTTCAACAGCGGACCCATTGGCGGTGGCATGGGACGTTTTACCATTGCCCGGCACGGCGGGCGGGGCGTTTCCGCGACTGCCACCGCGACCGCAGGTCAGCGACTGCCGGGGGCAATTATTTTGGGTTTTACAGACGGCCACGCGACGATGACAAAACTGGACGACCTCTGGAAACTATCCTGGCACAGGGACTATGTGGCGCCGGCAAGAATTCCCAATCCGCAATAGAACCTGCCTGAACCTGGTCTTTGGCGACACCCACGCGGCATATGAAAAGCGCATCCCTGCGGAGCTTGACTGGTGGGCTTGCCACAGCCGCCGCGGTTGGGAGGACAACACCACTGGCTGGTGGGACGTCGCCTGTGACATAAATTGCCAACCCATGAAACCAGCATCGCTCGGTGCCCATCGGCAGCCCCAAGTTGGCCACGGTCTTTGGCCCGCCGGGCGGGAAACGGGCGTTGCACTAGCAGCCGTCCGATGATTGAAACGAAGTGCTCCAATCTGTATATGAAGAAACCATCCAGTAAAACCTACAGCGAGAATCCAAATGAAAGCTCACGCCCGCGCCGCTTGGCGGCCGGCCTCATCGCAGCCCTGGCGCTACTGCCAGCCCATAACGCCTGCCGCGCCGAGACATCCGTTGTCAAGGACGGCTCTGTGGTGGCGCTGCAAAACGATCTAGTTAGTGTTGAATACAACCTGGCAAACGGAACCTATTCGACCTGGAGCCGTAAGGATAAGTCCTCTAACCTTACCGGTGCCAGTCTCCATGTCAACGAGTTCTCCTCGGATACTGCGGGGCTTGTCCGCACCTGGGAGAGTGCCGCGGTGAAGGACGAGCTCGGTGCGGGGCGGAAGCTGCTGATCAAGACTTCTGGTCCAGGACAGCCGGACCTGCTCCTCGAAATTACCATGTACGACGACCAGAGTTTCCTCGCGCTCGCCGGCGGTCTCAAGAACACCCTTGGCCAGAGTATCAGGGTGAAGGAAATCAACCCGGTCCATCATGCCAAAGAATTCGATGGTGTCAGCCCCAAGTCCGATCTCCGAATGCTGAACGGCCCCGGTGGAGCGGGCCTCGGACCGCGGATGGACGGGGTCAAACAGGAGGTCGGACACGAGACCCGGGTCCACAGCACCACGAACATGGAAAGCCCGAACAATCTACTGGCGACCTTCGTGAGCGAGGGCCAGCGGAAGTCTATCGTGCTGGGAGGGCTGACCTACCACGACTACTCGAAGTATGCCAGCGTCTCGCGGCTTGGCGACGACGACCTGGTGGCCAGCGTCATGAGTTGGGATGGCGTCGGCAAGCGGGTCGATCCGGGCGTCAGCTATCTGCCGGACGACCGGTGCTACGTTGACTTCTGCACGGCCAATCCATTCGAGGCGCTCGAGCAGTATGGCCTGTCCATTCGGGCGGCCCAGAAGATCAACCTGAGGATCAATGACTTCCCGACCGTCTGCGGATGGTATGTTGCTGTCTTCGGCGGCGGTGGCGGCTCCGAGCCTAACAACACGGCCGGGATGGTCGCGCAGATGGACGCAGTCGTAAAATCGGGGTTCCTGCGCTACAGCAAAGTTGCCGTCAGGGTCATTCCCGACGACTACGGCGCCAACAACGAGCAGGGCTGGTGGGATGATGAGCACTGGCAGAAATATGGCCACTACGTCAAACCCTATGAGACCACCAAGAAGTGGGGGCAGGCGGTTATCGAGCGCGGCGGCATCCCGTTGATCTATAGCCAGACCGGCTGCAACT
>CAINDV010001181.1 GCA_903847485.1 uncultured Verrucomicrobiota bacterium | reverse complement strand
GTAATCCCAGAAGCCATTGATGCCGCCGTAGATTTCGGAAGATTGAAAGATGAAGCCGCGCCGCTTGCACAGCGACACGATCTTTTCCATGAGTTCGTTGGTTTTTGGCTCGGCCATAGAGCCGTCAGTTTCGGAACGCGCGCCCAGCTTGTCAAGGTAAGCCCGTCCGCGTTCCCCACCAAAACCGCTGGACAGCACAGGCGAAAATGCTGCGTCCGACGGAGTCGAACCTTGTCGGATGCCGCCCGCATGGTAGATTCGCCGCATGAGCGACGAGCCGATTCATCAGGGCAAAAAGACGTTGACCATGGTCACCTGCCCCGCGTGCCAGACCAAGGTGTTCATTCCGAGCGACCTGGCACCGCTGACCACCACTACCTGCAGTAGTTGCGGGGGGCGTATCATGATGCCGATGCACTTGCGGCAGTTTGAACTGCGCGCGGTCATCGGCTCCGGCGGCATGGGCAAGGTCTATCGCGCCTGGGACACCGTGCTCCACCGCATGGTGGCGGTGAAGCTCATGAAGGCCGAGTTGGCCCAGGAACCCAAGTCGCTCGACAACTTCTACCGCGAAGCGCGCGCCGCCGCCTCCCTCAACCACACCAACATCGGGCACATCTACAATTACGACGAGCTGGACGGCCGGCGCTACCTCGTCATGGAACTGGCCGATCAGGGCAGCCTGGATTCGCTAATCGAGAAGCACAGGCTGCTCAACGAACTCAAGGTGCTCGACATCGGCATCAAGATTTCCTCCGCGCTGGACATGGCGCTCAAACACAACCTCTTGCACCGCGACCTCAAGCCGGGCAACATCCTGTTCAACCTCGACCACGAACCCAAACTGGTGGATTTCGGCCTGGCCCGGGACGTGGATGCCGAGGATGACCCCAACGAAGGCATTTGGGGAACGCCCTACTACGTGGCACCGGAAAAAGTCAAACATGAAAAGGAAACATTTCTCTCGGACATGTATAGCCTGGGCGGCACGCTGTACCACGCGCTTACCGGCCATGTGCCTTTCGAGGCCCCCAAGGTCGAGGACGTGCTTTCCGCGCATGTTTACACGCCGCTGACACCGCCGAACCAAGTCGAGCCCGAAATCACCCAGCCGACCAGCGATGCGTTGATGAAGGTCATGGCCAAGAATCCCGCCGACCGCTATCTGAGCTACGACGAATTCATCATGGCGCTGGAATCGGCCCGGAGCCGTTTGCTGGTGGCGCGCACCACCGCACCGACGTCCGAGCCGCCTTCCCACAGCAAGACAAGCTGGTGGCGCCGCTGAGCCAAAACGGCACGGGCGAGGGCGGCCTTTCCTCACGCGAACCGGAACTTGGTGGCACGGGGCGGCCATCGGCCGGGTGGCGCGGCTGGAGGTCGGTGCCGCGCCCGCGCCGTAACCCTGCTTTCTGCCTTCGGCTTTCGGCGCGTGGTCGAACCATTGTCGGTTCGCCGCTCGGGAAACTATCCGCCGCGTTATGGCTGAACCGGCTTCTTTTTGGACTCCGTCGGCTTGGCCGGTGCCGCCGCGCCGTCCGCTTTCGGACCGAGGCGTAGCAAGGTCAACTCCAGTTTGTCGTCGGCGATTTTCTTGTAACTGCCGCCGCACTCCTCGCCGACTTTGGCCTCCGCAAAAGTCGCCGACTTGCCCGCTTTCATAAACATGGTGGTGGAGGTCACCTGGAAGGTGCGCGTGCCCACCTTGATGGTCATGGCCGTCGTGTCCACGGAGCCGATCTTGCCTTTGAACGACAGCCGCTCGTTCTTGGACTTGGTGGCCGCGCCTTTGGTGGGGGCCTCCTTCTTGACGGGTTTGTTGGTGGACTGCGCCGGGGCGGGAACCGCGAGGCCGATCACGAGCGCGGTCGCCAAGACGGCGAGGGTGAATTTCGGGACGAATGTTTTCATACTCATTGTATTTGTTGTTTGGTTAAAACTATTCTGGCGCATTGGTACCACCACCGCGTGAACAGGCAAGCGAATTCTGGCCGCAACCGCAGTTTGGGCCGGAGTGCATGATCTCAGTCAGGGCGGCGGTGGCTGGCCGGGCGTGTCGGGGCCGGCCTGCGCTTCCGTGAGCTTGAACAACAGGGTTTGATGCACGGGAAGCGAAACCTTACCCCCCGCAACCCCGCCCCCCGGCGGCGCGCTCGTTCTCCCGCGGCGCGGGCCGCGACTGGGTTGGGCGCCAGTGACGGTGTAGTTCTGCTCGAGCGCCAGTTCGACGGGGAACTCCAGCTTCGGATCCAACCACAGCGTCCCTTTCACCTGGCCGTCGGTGACGGAGACATCGCCAGCCATCGAGCGGTTCGCCTGCGTCGGCAAGGTGATTTGTCCGGTAATGGCGATGCGGGCACACGACCGCTTGTGACGCTCCTGCCAGCCGACGAAGGTGTTGGTCGTGTGCATGACCAACATCCCGATCATGTTGCCCGCCACGTCGCGCTGGGCGGACCAGCTTTCGCCGACCTTGACGGGTTTTGCAGGCAGCCCGCCAAACTCCACGAACTGCCGGAAATACGCCGGCGAGATAAACCGCATCACCGTACCCAGCCCGCGCGACCGGCCAGCGTCGCCCCCGCTGGCCTTGTCGAGCAACTCCCGCACACCGTCCAGGGCACTCACGCTGCCGTCCCGTTTGAGTTGGACCGTGATCCGCGCGTCGAGGAGGCCGTCGAGCGACTGCACTCCGTCACCGACGGGCGTGGTGACGCTGTTTTGCGAGTCGTAAAACACCGCCAACTGGTCGCCGAAATACATCGTCACCGCCAGCGACTTGAACTGAAGGTCGAGGCTGCGGCCGCCGCGCTGCCCCTCGGACACGGTGATCGCATAATCCTGCGCCAGCGTGGACTCCATCGAGCTGGGTCCGCGCCGGAAGCTCCCCGTGGAGGTTTGGGCCGTCTGCGCCAGCACCAGATAACGGTAGCCCGGTCGCCACTGCGCCTTGAGTTCGACCGGCGCATCGGAAGGTTTGCCACTGATGGGCAATTTGTCCTGCGGATCGCCTTCGGGCGCTGGCCGGCATCCCAAAACGGCGGCCAGAACCAGAGCCGCCGCGACGTGCGGGCAGCGAAGAAGATTGATTTTCATGGTCAAAGTTTTCTTTCCCGGAACAGCCAGCGCTGAATCCGGCGTGCTGGTTGCCAGACTAAACGACTTGGCACCGGCTGGAAAGCGGGAATCTGCCACGGCAGCAATTCTCATTAGCGACCAGATCGGGATGCTGGGTGAGGGTACCCGGCCTACAAGCGAGCGGTTTTGTGCGGTGTGGGCCGGGTGCCCTTCTGCCGAAGGCTCCTCCGATGACAACTGTACCCCAGGAGCCGGCGTTGTGCCTGGCCCCGGAGGGGCTAAATGTGAATAGCCGGGGGTGCAACCCTCGGTTGACGCCAAAATGAAGACCACCCCGCCCTGAAGGGGCGGCACCCGCGGTAGCCGGGCCGTTCGACCCCTTCCGGGGTCGCGACGCTTTGCTGGCGGGTGGTCTCCGGGTTGCACCCGGAGCTATAGTAAACGTCGGCATTACGCTTACATGCTAGCCGAAGCCTGGTAATCTCCCAGCCGATGAAAGCGCTTGTCCTCACCCATCCGGATTTGACCCGGACTAACTTGTTGTCCTTGGCGAACACCATCCCGGGAGCCTGGC
>CAINDV010001180.1 GCA_903847485.1 uncultured Verrucomicrobiota bacterium | reverse complement strand
TTGGAGCGCCGGGAGCGCAGCATTGTTGGTGGCGCGGGCACCGTAGAGGCCCAAGCCGCTGCGGATGGCGTTATCCCAGTCGCCGGTGAAGACCCACCAATTAGCCAGGCCCTGAGCGCCAAAGGCGATGTGGTTCTGGCGGCCGGGCATGTTCTGGAACCAGTATAGGTAGTATTGCGACTCGGTTTGCTGGGCCACAGCCGTTTGCGGCTGCGGCCAGGCGTAGGAGAGCGTTCCCCAAGTGCTGGCGTTGACGGGCTTCTTCGCGCCACTATTGTCGGGTGTCCAGTCCTCGCAGTCGCTGGAGATCAAGCGGGTGTTGAGGTAGTCGTAATCAGACGCGGCGTTGGGCGGATAGTGACAGTTGCCTGCGCGGCCCGGAGCGAAAGAGCCATCCGGATTGCGCCCACAGAAGCGGTCCCAGAAGAAACTGCTGCTGCCGTTGCGCAGCCAGTCCACGTAGGAGAGCGTAGCTTCAAGTTGGTGCCCGCGATTATGGATGGCCTCGGCTTGGGTGCGCCGGAAGTTCTGGCTGTAAACGACGTAAGTGGTGTTGTAAACAGGCAGGTCGTCCCAACGATAACTGTTGGAAATGTCGCCGGTGAGCGGGCTGGACATGTTTGACTCAGGCAGGCTGCGGCGGTACTCGGGGCGGCAGGTCGCAGGATCGTAGCTGGGGAAGCTGCCATCAATGCTGCCGTTCCAAATCCAAATTTCCTTCACGCCAAGGTCATTGACATAGTGGGCAACGTTGAAGCGTTGAAAGAGCCGCTCGTAGTCCACCTCGGACATCGGCGCTCCAACCGCGTCGCGCTGGCGACTGAGGCCTGGCGGGTTTTGTTCATAAACCGTGATGTAGCCGACGACGCGCACGCCGAGGGAAGGTTTGGCGGCGGGATTCTGGTAGCCCCGGAAGCGGCTACCCTCCTCGATCATCCATTTGGCCCGGCGGTCGTAGAGGTCGATCTGCTGTTTCAGCGCAGTGATAGTGGTTTCACCTGGACTCCAGAAGTCGCGGGCCTGGGCAACATCAAGATTGACGCCATCCAAAGTGGGTAGGAAGCGAAAGATCAGCACCGGAACATCGAACAAGGCATTGGTGGCCGGAGTGGCGAGCGCGGCAGGTATGCTTTCGTAAACGGGTGGTTCGGCGTTGAGCACTTCGACAGTCATCGTGGTGGTGTTGCTGCGGTAGCGTGCGGTGATTGTGGCTGTGCCGGCTGCCAGAGCTTCCAGTACGCCGTTGGTGTCCACTGCCACGATGGAAGGGTTGGAACTACTCCATACGGCTTTCGCATTGCTGACTTCGATTTCGCCGGAATCGGAAGTCGCCAAGAGACGGTTGTTCATCCAACGGTAGCCGGTCCACAGCCGCAGCGAAGTCAATTCCAACCGCAGGGAAAGAATGGGAATGGTGGTGAACTCGAAGCCATCCAGCCAGTAGCGGAAACCGCCACCCCACGTGTCAGCATGGAATTCCAGCCAGTTGATATTCGCCAGGCTGGGGCTGCCTGTAGAAATGACGGTCCAATTATTGTCCCCCTCGAATGGCACGATGAAGCGGACCCATTGCCCACGACAGGCGTTCATCAATTCACTGCGGGCGTGAAGCTCCAAGTATGAGTTAGTGCTGGTGTGGAGGCGAATCCAAGGCGAACTGTTTTGGAAGCCGGAGGTATTGGTGTTCTCGGCGTAGATCCAGAAGGCCAGGCCGCGAATGTCCGACGTGGCAAGGTTCAAGCCGGCGGCATGGTTGTGCGGTGTGCCGATCCAAGTGTCGAAACCGCCGCTGGTGGAGAACCGAAGTGAGTTGACTCCGGTCTTCACGCGGGTTGGGTCATCCGCGACCGTGGCGGTGGCGTATTGGGCGTCGGCATACCAAAGTCCGGCGGTGCCTTCCGTCAGTGCGTCGGGCGCCGGGAGGCCAACGGTTAGTTGCGCCACGCTGCTGGTGGTCGCGCCAAACTGATTGGTAATGACCACACAGTAACCGCCGGCCTGCGCCGGTTGAATGTTCGTCAGTGTCAGCGCAGCATTGGTAGCGGCCAGTATCGGCACATTCGCCCGCCACCACTGGTAACGCAGCGGTGCCGCGCCGGTCGCAGAGCAGGCAAACGAAACCGAATTACCCGCGTTCGCCCACAGGCTGGCAGGCTGGATGGTGATGACTGGAGTGCCGCTGTCCGGCTGAAAACCGACTTGGTCCAGCCAGCCTCGGTCTTGCCCGGAACTGACACTGCTGTCTTTCATGTAGCGCCAACGAAGCGTCTGGCTGCCGGCGGCCAGCGTGTAGTTCTGCACCTGCCACGCCATCTCTCCGGAAATGCGGTTGGCCAGAACGTTGTTCGTATAAAGCTCCAGATAGTCATAGCCTGACTCCGAGGACACCTGCCACCAGAACGAGAGCGTGCCGGGCCCAGTTACCGTGGTTTCCAGGGTCGATGTCTGGCTGTCGGTTATGGCTCCGCTGGTGGCGGCGGAAACGCCGTCGTGGTTAGCGTCCGACTGCGCGAACCAGTTGGCGTCTCCGCTGGTCGCCCAAGTCAAGTTGGTCGCGTTCAAGGCATCGGCCAGCCCCAGCAACAAATCGGGAGTCGGCACGGCTGGACGACCGCCGAACGGCGTGTACCAACCCGTGGTCCCAGGTAAGTAATACACGGTCGCACTGCTGTCATCTAAGAACACATCCGCACCCAGGCTGGGAGCGTTACCCTTGAAGTAGATTTGCGTCAGGCTAGTGCAGCCGGCGAAAGCATTGCTCCCGATGCTGGTGACGCCAGCCCCGATTCTCATCGTGGTCATGTTATAGCAGTAACGGAACACATCGCTCTCAATGGTGGTGACGCTGTCGGGGATAAGGACGCTAGTCAGAGTGGCTTGATTGTAGAACGCCCTGAACCCAATACTCGTGACGCCGTAGGGAACTGTGTAGCTGCTTCCTGGTTTGCCACCGGGAAATTGGATGAGCGTGGTCTGGCTTTTGTTGAACAAAACCCCAGCCACGTCGCTGTAGGCGGGATTGAGCGCAGCCACCGTTATCGCAATCAATTTGGGGCAGAAACTGAATGCGCCATCCCCGATACTCGCAACTTGGTTGGGAATCGAAATATCGGTCAGGCTCATACAGCCGCTGAATGCCCAGGCTCCGATGCTGGTGACGCCGTTGCCCAGCGTGACGTTGGTCATGTTGAGGCAGAAAGAAAACGCATTGTCTGAAATATTCGTAAGGCTGTTGGGAATCGATACGCTGGTCACGCTGGACTTTCCATTGAACGCAAAACTCCCGATGCCGGTGACCGGCAAACCAAAGATCGTACCTGGGATGGCCACCGCGCCGCCGGGGCCAGTGTATCCGGTGATGGTAATCGTATCATGATCGGTCGTGTAGGTGTAAGGCACGGCCAGAGAGTTCTGCGGCGTGTAGAGCACGGAAACACCCCGGGTAGTCAGCACGGTGATTTGAGCCAAGGCCAGGGAGCCGTCGCTGATATCGAGGAAGTTGTTACGCACATCCACGCTGAGCAACCCGGGCAACCCCAACAACGAGGTCATGTTTGTAAGGCGGTTCCCGGAAATTGAAAGGTCCGTTAGGTTCGTCAAAGCAAGCAACGGGGTGATGTCCGTGGCCCGATTCCCGTCGAACAGGAAGGACGTGAGTTTGGGTAGGTTGGTAATGAAGGCGAGGCCCGTGATCTGGCAGTTACGGAGGACCAGTTGCTGTAGATTCGTGGGGCCGGCCGCTGCCGCGGCGGGCACGGTGCCAAAGGGATTATTGTCCAGGTTCAGGCTGTTAATCCGCGGCCAAAAGGAGAGCATGGGGAACGTCGTGAGTTGGTTGTTATCAAGTCCGATCGTCTGCAATTCAGCCATCCCGTACATGAACGACACATTCGTCAGCGAATTGCCGGCCAGACCGAGCAGAGTTAAACGGGTGAGACCGGAAAGAACCTGTAGGTTGGTGGTCTGGTTCCAACCCAGGTGTAGGAAGGTCAGATTAGTCAGGCCGGCCACCGGCGAAACATCCCGCACGGTGTTAGCGTACAAACCGAGGTGCGACAGTTTGTTCAGCGGCCTTGCAAAACTGGCGTCCATTACCCCGGATGCCTCCAGACCGAGGTGAGTGAGATTCACCAGATTGGAAAGCAGGCCGACATTGGCGAGTTGGCCGCCCTGCCAGCCGGCCTCCAAAAACACCAGATTCGTGGCGGTTTGGAGACCGGACAAATCACGGACACTGCGGGAGTTGGCGGAGAGGTTGGTCAGCGAAAGCATGTCCGCCACCATGAGGACGCCGGCCGGCTTGCCCAATTGCTGGCGCACCGCTGCCTCCAGGTTCGTGTCGGCGATGGACACGGGTTGGGCCGCTGCACGGCTGCCTGACCATAAGAGAGCCAAGCCAATCGTGACTCCTATCAGGAACCGTCCCGCGTAGCGAGCGATTGGCCTTCGGGGCAGGTGCCTCTGAGGCGTGCGTTGGCTGGCGACAGCAACCTGACGCGGCTGCGGTGCCAATAATTTGGTGGTCTCAACTCCCTGCATTGTCTTCGGATAATCGGTCATAGTGATCATAGTTTGGTCTGTGTTGTGTCTGTTCCAACTGTGGTTTCGGTATTCATTGATGTTTGCAGAGGAATTGGGAAATAAACGGCATCACGGCGAGCCGAGGCCGTAGAAGCGGGCTGGCGCGGGACAACGACGTGCGGCCCACCGGTGACGGTGTTGGTCCGCTGGCGGCGGTGGATCATGATGTTGGCTATCGCTCACACCCAATGACTCGACAACGGGTCGCGTAAGGTTACGCGGCAAATGGAGGTTTTTTGAAAGTTGTCAAAAGTCGTTGCTGTCTCTCCGGGGCGGTCGAGATACCGGAACTCGGTTCTCGTATTCCCACCAGACCACCACGCTGGCGTAGGCCGCCCGGTTGGCACACCGGACGGCCTGCACCGAAGGCGTGGCCAGCGGCGTAGGTCAGGCGTCGCGCCTGACTCCATCTTCACCCTAGCGCCCCCCAAAACAGGCGACTGTTCATAGCCATTAGAATCTGTTCGCAAAAGCCGCTCCAGACGATGTC
>CAINDV010001179.1 GCA_903847485.1 uncultured Verrucomicrobiota bacterium | reverse complement strand
GGCGACCGTTGGACGGCCTACCAACACGCTCCCAGCGCCGTCCGGTCGGCTGGAACCGCTCTCTTGTCTGTCGTTAATGTCGCTCATGTTTGTCAACGTTCGGCGTTCTCGCCGTTACCCAGCGCCAGATGTAACGCGGACCTTACAAACACAAAGGCGGGGGCCGCATCGCGCAACCCCCGCCATTCAAGGCTAATCGGCCCGTGTCCTGGCACCGGGCACGTTACAAACGGTGTAACTCAGTCGCTTGGATCATCCTTTGATTCTCGGTTTTGAGTTTTGACTTTGCCTCCCGAGCCACATTGGTCTGGGTTCACTCCTTTGTCGTGCTTGAACCGCGCCTCCGCGATGATTCGGGTAATTTCGCGACCGTGCCGTGCCTCCAGTGCCTTCCGCCGCCGCTGGATTTCCGCCGCACTGACGCCGCCCATTCTCTTCCCGATCTCGCGATAGGATATTGCCCAGCCGGAGCGCTGCGCGTTGGGGGTCACAAGGTAGTTGAACAGCAGCCTTTCCTTTGGCGCCATCTTCTCAACCAAAGTGTGGCGCCCGCTCAAGAGGATACCGCCTGAGAGCATCGTTTGCGCTTCCGCGAGCATTGCGAGGTGTGTGTTGTCGGAATCGCCTACAACTTTCGGCCCTTCGTCTGCTGCCCCTTTGGAGGGCTGGTTTTCTGTCTGCGTCACGTTGTGTCCTTCTTCCCAAATCTCGGCCAACACCGCGTACGCCTCAGCCTCCCGGTCAGTGGGAGGCCGCATCACAACCCGGCGCAAATAGTACTTCTCTCCGTCATCCCCCGGCATGACGAAGTTCACGGCATCCCTGTCACATGCCATTTGTTGAGAGTTATTGTATTCTGATGGGGCCTCGTGTGCCATGTGCCACTGGGCGTCGAATAGCACTGCCTGGCTCAGCATACTGCCGAAGTCGTCCCCCATTTCCCCGAGCCATTTGCCGCTCCTGAACTCATCCAAAGCGTTTGGGTAGAGTACCGAGTCGAACAGGTCGTGCAGAGATGTCTTAGCCAGCATGTCATAATGTCTCTCGACCTTCTCCCGCTCCTCTCGACGCCGGCCTTCGACCGCCGCAGGCGTCCTAACTGGCCGCGGCATACCGAATACGCCCTTCACCGCGTCCCGCGGGAAGATCTCTTCCATAGTCATGGCCTCCACTTCGGCCAGTTTGGCAGCGCGCCAGCACCCCAAGACCTCACGGTGGCGGCTCGTCCAAGCGAACTTGAAACGCTTGGGGCTGATCGCCTGTGGGATGAACCTCGGAAAGCGATATGGCTCTCCAGTGTACCGATCATCAGGATAGGCTGATACCGGCTCCACCATCACAGGCCGCCTCTTGTGGCTTGTAGCATAAAACGCCAAGCCATCCTCTTTCCATCCGAGGAACGTGTAGTCCTGCCCGTCGCCCTCATCCAATTCAATCGTCAGCTTAGTCATTCAGCATCTCCACTCTCCGCGTCATCCGCGTGATTTGTGGTAGCATCCACTCGCGGACCAGTCAAGGAACGCATCTCCTTTCCTGAAACTGAAATCGAGCACCTACGTTCCACGCTGTATGGGCGCGACCGTCCCCGCGCCTCAAGGCCCCAGCGCCAGCAGCGCCGCCGACTTCGCCGATTTCCCCTCCCTCTCGGTGCGCTGGGCTTTTAGTTCAAAACTCCGGCCGCATATCCATTTCGCCCGCGTCCCAGCCGTTCAGGTAGCGATAAACGCTGCCGCTAAACGTGAACTCCGCGTGCTCCTCCTGCGGGACGCGCACATACTCCGGCCCCGCTTCGTCCACCGGGATTCCGGCATTGTGATCCGACTCCGGGTAGCTGAAGAAACTCATCGCGTTACCCGTGTCCACCACGCGCGCCCCAGCGGTTTCGCCTCCCAATCCTCGCGGCCACAGAGCGACCGCCGTGCAAGGAGCTTCCCAATACGCCAGCACCCGCACTGCCACCGGCTGGAAACTGTCCCGCCCGCTCTCCATGTAGGCCTGCGTGGCGGAGATGATCGTGTGGAACTTGCCGGGCCAGCGTTTCTGGTGCGAGCAGAAGAAAACACGCACCACCCTGGAGTGCAGCGTGTAGCCGAAGAACACCTTCTTGCGGCAGTGTTCATCCCACAAGGCAACCAATGCCCGGCGCAGCAGCCAGACGTGCCAGGATACGCCATCGCGCTGGGCTTCCTCGTCCAGCGGCTGGCTGTGAAAAGCAAAACACTCCCCGATGGCCAACACAGCGGGAGCGAAAGTGCGCGCCGTGCTGGTGGCAAACCCGCCCATACCCATCCCGGCCTCAGCGACTTCGCTCAGGCGATAGTTTTGAATCGGCAAGCTCATAGCGCCCCTAAAATCCACCCCTCAATCTCCGCCTGCTTCCGTTCCTTTGGCACAATTGGCGGTGTGAAATAGCTCGGCAACGAGCCATCCACGTCTGCGCTTCGCAGCCACGCCGCCACGGAAAAGGCCGCGTGCTGGTCGCCGTCACGGTTCTCCGCTGGCCATCGTGCCATACACAACGCCGGATAAGCTTCCACCAACACTGAGCGTCCCGCCGGAATTTCCCAACCGTCAAACGGCCAGAAATGCACGCTTCCACCGCAGCGCTGCCGGATGAACCGCAGCCACGGCAAGCCGGCGTGTGTGGATTTCGCCACCGATCCTTGGCAGTCGAAATGAAACACCGACTTCGCCGACCCCGCGCGCAGTTCCGTCAGCCGCCGCCATCGGGAATTGCCCAACCGCGCCGCGCCGTTGCCGTGCAAGCCGTCGCGTATGAAATCCACATATACGTTTTCTCAGCCTGTTGGCCAGTGCTGTTGAAAATCGTCGAGAAACTTCGGCCAGTCGTGGGCGAGCTGGTGCTTCTCAAAATACGCGAGCGGAAATGAAAAGCCGTGGTCAATCCCGGCGAGCACCGGCTTGCCGCTGGACAACTCCGCCACCAGCCATTCGGCGAGGCCGCGCCGTGTCCAATACTTGCGCGGGCTCGGCGGCGGCGGCACCTCGCGCGGCGGCATCACCCAATCCGCCTCATACACGCGCAGGCCGGGCAAACCGTCCGTGGGCGTTTTCGCCCCCGAATAGTCAATGCCGATGTACCGCTCGAACTGGGGCATGGCGGCAGATTAAATCCGGCTCGCGCCGGAGGCTACATTTCTTTGGCACTAACCGACTGTGTTTCCGAATGCTGCCTTAAATGCGCGAGCGCGGCGGCTTCGGAATCCTCGATGGCGATTTCCACGGCGCGCTGGGCGGCGACGAGCAACGCTTGGGCGCGCTGGCGGGCGGTATGGGCGGAACGCACGGCGGCGACGATGGTATTGCCGGCCTTGGCGGGAATAGTGGGGAACGGAAGCGCCAGCAAATCCCTGTCGCTGATGGCGGGATAAAGACTGGCGCTGGTGTGCAAGTCCATCAATTCGCAAAAGAGCGGCAGGCGCAAATAAGTCAACAGCACTTCGGCGGGCACGGCTTGCGGCGTGAGCACCACAAAACCGCTGCTGGCCACGCAGCCGTCCTGCTCCGGCAGGATGAGCGCGGAGAGGCGGCGATTGGGGCGGACGGTGGAGGTGAGCACGTCGCCCGCGCGGACATGCGACGTGGCGCGGCTGGGGGCTTCGCTAATCGGGATTGTTTCGCTGGTGGCGGTGCCATCGTTCCGCACGTCGCTGATTTCGATGTAGCGGAAATGGCCCGCGCCCACGGCGGCGAATTTCTCTGACCGAGGCGGAGCCACATCGCGCACGGTGCGGCCACCTTTGCCGAGGCGGGTCAGGAGTTCGGTCACGCGCGGGGTGAAATACTGCGCGTCAAGCCGTCCGGCGGCGAAGGCTTCCGAGGCGCGGCGAATGTAGGTCAACGGTTCTGGCGGCTGCCAGTTGCCAAGACCAAGCGCGGCGGCAAGCGTCGCTTCCGATTCCGTAAGATGCTTTATACAATCACGCGCAAGCACGGCGCTTTGACGAACAAGTCGGTCAATACTCGCTTCCAACTTTCCGAAACGCGGGATGCGCAAACCAACTAAATAAGTTGGGGCTATATGCGGTTGTGCCGCGCCGTATGAACCACGGTCAAGCAACAGCTTGCCGGGTGCGCTCGCGAGAAATGAGGACAGGTATCCGCTCGGACACGAGGGCCGACGTAAGACGAGCAAATCTGCACAAGCATATACGGGGCGTGAATCAAGCCATGTGGCACTCTGACCGTAATTCGCTCCACTCCGAGTCATCACAACATCGCCGTTTTCAATTCGGTTGTCTCTCAAGATTGGTTCAGCAGACGCAGGCATGAAAGCTGGTTCCACAATTTCGATCCGGTTATCTCGGATGTGTTGCGCGAGAACTATTTCAATTCCCGCGTCGCTATAAATGCGTTCCAGCTCCATTGGATGCTGCACTCGTTCCACGAGCTGACCAAGTGGTTCGTTCTTTTGTGCTGTTATTCGTGCGACCACCGTGAGAGCACGCTTGGCGAAGTAATCCGAATCAAGTCGCCCGCCGGGATTTTCGGCAAGCGCTTCACTTAATCTCAGCACCGTTACATCAAGCCCCTTCAAAAGCCGCGCATACCGAGCGCTATCGAAGGGGCTTAGGCGAAAAAATTTAACTTCTCCTTTTTCCCAAATTCAGCGAACGCCTCGGCAATGCCGTCATCGGTCAGTCCGTCGTGGTTGAAAAGGTCATGTTGGACCACCCAATGGCCGTGGCTGTCGCGCAGCGCCTTCCCATCCTTGCCGGTGGCGACGATCTTGTCGCCGCTGGTGTCCTTGCTCTCCTTGCGCTGTGTGGCGAAGAAGATGTTGTAGTCGTCCGCCTTTTTGCAAAGCGACCCGGCCTTGGGGTCGTCGTTCCATTTCTGGACAAAGAGTACGCTGGTCTTGGTGCCGGTGTGCGGCTTGAACGTGCTGGGGTGCAGCCCAACGACAGCGAGGATGCGGCAGCGCTCGGCAATGAATTCGCGGACGCGCTGGTCACTGGAATTATTGAAGCGACCCTGCGGCAACACCACCGCCATGCGCCCGCCGGGGCGGATGAAGTCCAGATTGCGCTCGATGAACAGCAGGTCGCGGCCAACCTTGTCCTCCGGTTTGCCATTGGCTTTGTGGCCCAGGTCGTAAAGCGACACCATGTCCGGCTGCTTGAGATCCCCCGCAAACGGCGGATTGGCCATGAGCACGTCGAACTGGAAGGCGCGGTTGTCGTCTTTCTTGGCGCGGAGCTTCTTGAGTTTGCTCCAGCCGGGGCCGTAGGTGTCGGTCCAGTCTTCCTGTTTGATGGTCTCGTCCCATTTCTTCCAGTCGAGCGTGTTCAGATGCAGGATGTTGGTTTCGCCGTCGCCAGCAATCAGGTTTAGGCAGCGCGCCACGCGAACGCTCTTTTCGTCGAAATCCATGCCGAAGACTTTTTCGCGGGCGTATTCGATGCACCGCGCAGGCTTCTCGTCCATCGTGAACAGGTGGGAGGCGGACAAACCTTCATCGGCCAGAATGTCTTTCCAGACGTGAAAGATGGAATGGACGGTGAACCCGGCGGAACCGCAGGCGGTGTCCACCAAGGTTTCATCCTCCTGCGGATTGAGCATCTTCACGCACATGTCAATCACCCAGCGCGGCGTGAAATACTGGCCTTTCTCGCCCTTGGAGGATTTGTTGACCAGGTATTCAAAGGCGTCATCCACCACGTCAAGGTTGGAGTTGAACAGTTTCCACTCCTCCAGCGAGCCGATGCAGACTTGCAGATGGTCGGCGGTGAGCTTGATCTTGTCGTCGGGTGGAAACACGCCGCCCCATTTCTGCTTGGCCTCATCAAAAAGGTTTTGAATGGCGACCTTTAGTTGCGCGGCGGTGTTCTGGTTGCGGAAGCGGAGAAATCGTTGTCCTTTCCATTTCCGGTGGCTGGCGAGTTCGTCGTAGAGCTTGGCGAAGATGAGCTTGAACACTTCCTCAAACACATCCACGCCGGCGTTGGCGAGCACTTCGTCTTCGAGGTCTTCAATCAACTTGCGGAGCGAGCGGGCTTTGGTGCCTTCGGCTTCGCGCTGCTTTTCCTTTTCGATGAGCGAATCAATCGTCCACGGCTGCCCGGCAATGTCCTCGATGGTCTGCTGGGCCGTGGGCAATTCAGGGATGATGACGAAATAGTTTGGGTTCTTGCGGTGCCAGATGACAGCGCGCAGGCCGTCGCTCCACAACGCGAGCGGTGCGCCGGTGGCGTGGGTGTAGCTTTTGAGTTGGTCTTTGCCGCCCTTTTCCGTGGGCTGCTTCACCTCGATGATCAGGTAGGGCACGGTCGGCCGGTCGGCGTCGAAAATCACGATGTCGGCGCGCTTGGAAGTGTCGCGGCCAAAGGTGATGGGGTATTCCACGCCGAGCCGGGCGATGGGATACTTGTAATGATGCTCCAGGCGATACAGCCAGAGCTGCCGGATGATTTCCTCCGGCTTGGCGGCGATTTCTTTTTCGCGCACCCGGCATTTGAGGAAGGGTTTGCCGTTCTTTTCGGTAAGAGTGGCTTCGACGGCGGCCATCTCCGTGGGCGTGAAGAGGGCAGGCGCGTAGGCGGAGTTGTGGAGCAACTCCAAAATGGTTTTGGGCATAGGCTGAATCGCTCGCGAGTGCGTTCAGCCGCAATGGGCTGTTCTTGCCGGGAGAAAGCGGTGCCTGAAAACAAAGTGGGACGCACCTACGCACGTCCCAGATCAGGCACCGGCAGGCGCCCGGAAAAGAACGTCTCAGTGCGCCCCGGACGGGGCGCACCTCGACGCTGCCTTTTCCTCTTAAAACTGCCGGTTTTGATCTGGATAGCAGCCGAAGCTACGCGAAATGGATTTTGGTTAAATTATTGTCTGGTCTTTGATTTTTGACGAACGCGACGACACTAACGTATTCGCGCCGTGCCGTCAGCAAGTTGTTCGTATCCCGGCCGGGAAAACCGGCACCGGGCAAAACCTGCCCGCGCCCTGGCGCACGCTTCGGCGTCCAGGCGTCCGGCGGGCAAGCCGGATGGAAAAGGCGCTTGTGCGCCGGGGTGTTTTCACCGGAAGCAGGCTGGCCGGCAGCCCGCCGTCGCCTGGGAGTAAGCGCGGCGCAGGCCGGCGGTGTTGCCCTCGCGGCTGAATTGGTACCAGGCAAACACGCTTTGCGTCAGCCGGCGGTAATCCTTCCGGCGCGTCAGTTTGTGGCAGCGGTGCTCGAACCGCCGCTTGGTCGCGCCGAGGATGCGCGGTCGCAGGCCGGGCAGGAAGCGGAAGCCGCAGAAAGGCACGCCTTCGCGCGTGGCCAGCAGCCGCGATTTCGGCTCCGCCAGCTTCAGCCGCACCTGCGCCAGTTGCCCGACGATGCCAGCGTGCAGTTCCCACAACCGCGCCGCATCGTTGCCGAACAGCAGGAAGTCATCGGTGTAGCGCAGATAAGCACCGTGCCGCTCGGTTTCCGTGACCCAATGATCGAGCGCATCCAGGTAGAAGTTGCCCCACAGTTGGCTGGTGAGATTGCCAATCGGCAGCCCGCGACGCCGGCCGGCGACCTCGCTCAAATCGTCACCGGGGAACAGCGGCGCTGGCACCTCGGCGCCGGTGTGGAAGCTGCCCAGGATGACGCCGATCAAAGCCATAACCCGCGCATCGGGGATGGGTTCCGCCAGCTTCCGCGCCAGGATCGCGTGGTCAATGTTCGGAAAGAACTTCCGCACGTCGCACTTGAGCACGTAGGCGTGGCAGTTCGTGAGCCGGCGGCAGCACTCGCGCGCGGCGGTCGTGCCCTTGCCGATCTGACAGGAGAAACTCCGCGCGATGAACCGCCGCTCCAGCAGCGGCGCCAGCGGGCGGCAGAGCGCGTGATGCACCACGCGGTCCCGGAACGGCGCGGCGGCGATGACGCGGCGCTTGGGCTCGTGAATCTCGAAGAACCGGTAGCCGCCGGGTTGGTAGGCGCCGGCCAGCAACTCCGCCCGCAGCCGGGTGATTTCGGTTTCCCGCCGCGACCACCAGGCTTCCACGTCCGGGCGCCGGGCCTTGCCGCGCCGCGCCCGCCCGGCGGCGGCGAACAAGTTTTCCACCGAAGCGATGTTTTCCAGCGTGCAGAGCCGCGCCTGTTGGCGTTGATTCATGGCGAATGAAACTAGATCAAAAACCGCCCCTCCACACCGTCACGGCCGATTGGCTCGGCTGGACGCTCGACCGCACCGCCAGCCTGCCCAAGAGCGCCCGCTTCACCTTCGGCCAGCGGTTGGACAACCTCACGCTGGACGCCCTGCTGCTGGTCACGCGGGCCACCTACTCGCCACGCCCGCAGAAGGCCGCGCTCCTGCGGGAACTCAACCTGTTGCTCGAACAACTGCGCGTCCTCTGGCGCCTGGTGGAGCAGCGCCGTTGGATCAGCCAGCAACAACTGCTCTTTGCCAACGGCCGCCTGGACGAAATCGGCCGCATGACCGGCGGCTGGCTCAAACAACTGGCGACCGCGTAAGCGTAGCGGCGTCTCGGCAGAGCGCCGCACACGGAATGTCGGAAGACTGGCGGCGCTCTGCCGAGGCGCCGCTACGCCGAAGGATAGCCGCCGTGACTTTCGGACCGGGCCTACCGGCCACGGCGGCTGCCGCGTCTTTTCCCCGCGTGGGGCGTGGGTCCGGCGGTTTAGGTGGCTTCTTGGCACTGGCGGCGCAGGCCGGTAGCCCACGCCGCATCTCGCCCTTCTTTCTCCGCTCGCGCGGATAAGCACCTTCCGAGCGGAACACACCCCACACACCACCCGAAAACCGATGTTGTTGTCACGATTATCGGGATCGTTGTTGTTGCGGTTGCTGCATCGCAGGTTGTCGGGATCGTTGTTGAACGCCCCGCCCCGCAACACCCGGGCGCTTCCGCCGCCAGGCCCACTTCCGGTCGAGGACCAGCCTCGCCGAAATTCAGAAAATTTTTCGCGCGCTGCGCGCGTTCAGAAAGAACAAAGGGTAAAAGGGTAAAAGAGCAAAGGGAAAACCCTCGCCACCTACCGAGCGGAACACACCCCACACACCACCCGAAAACCGAAGTCGCTGACACGAGTAACGGGATCGACGTAGACGCGGAAGCAGCATCGCAGGTAGTCGGGATCGTCGCCGAACGCCCCGCCCCGCAACACCCGGTATTGATTGGTTTGCTCGTTGTACCAGTTCTCGCACCACTCCCACACATTGCCGGCCAGATCGGCAATTCCCTCCGGCGTTGCCCCGCGGGGATACACGCCAACGGGTGTGGGAGCGCCCACCTTCATGTCGTAGTTGGCCAAATGCTCGTTGGGAGCGGTGGCGCCCCACGGGTACTCTCGGCCTTCCAGACCGGCAGCCGCCCGCTCCCATTCCGCTTCATCGGGCAGCCGGCAACCGCTCCACTTCGCATAGGCACACGCCTCGTACCAGCTCACGCCAACCACCGGCCGGTTCGGATGCGCGATTTGGTCTTCCCAGGCATCAGGCTGCAACCACTTGCCATGCCCGCCCGCCTCCCACCATGGCGCGCTGGTGTAGCCGTCGGACTCAACGAACTGGGCATATTCCCGCACCGTCACCGGATAGCGGCCAATGGAGTAGGCGCGCAGCTTGACCGTGCGCTTGGTTCCCCCGATCCGGAAATCACAAGCGTCAAACTTGATCCAGTTCCCGGCGCGGGCCGCTTCCTCGAATCGCGGGTCGCCCGCCTGGCCGAGCGCCTCGGCGGCGGCAATGGCATCCCGGATGGGAACCGTTTGCGACTTCTGCCGGTCAAAGATCACCATGACCCGGTCCAAGAGGGCGGCGTAGCGCGGATCCTTCGGTTCAAATTTCATCACCGCCAGGTCGCGCAGAATTGCTCCCAGAAGTCCGGCGCACCGCGCCTGGTCGGCCAGCGAAGCGTTGGGCCCCAGCCCGTCGAGAATGGTGGCCACCATTCCCTGAGCGATCTTTTCGGTGCGATGCTTGCGGAGTTCCATGGCGAACAATAAAACCGTTTCGCGCCATTCCGCCGCGTATAGTTTCTGCGGTTGCCGCAGGAGCCGGGAGTCGCGTTCCTCGCTGTCGAGCACGGCGAGGGCGCAGGCGGCCAGGTATTCCTGGAACGTCAAATGCCAGAAGAGCACCTCTTCGCCGCGGCCCACAATGATGCCGCTGTCCAATTCCTCCTCGATCAGGAATTTCTCCGCGGCGGCCACGCGCTGGTCTTCCGGCAAGTCATACCAGTGGTGGGCCATCTGCTCCGCCGCCCAGCGGCGCGAAGCCTGCCGTTTCCGTCCCCCCTCCGCGTCCTGCATGGCGAGGGCCAGCTCGGCGAGCCGCTCCAGGGTCAGTTCGTCCGAGAGGCGGCCGGGTTTGCGTTCCCGCGCCCGCGCCAGCCACTTCATGATGGACTCATACAAGTCCACACGTTGTTCGGGCATGCGCCTTTCGTTCCAATGCACCACCGCCAGGGCGGTCAGCATCACCGGATTGCGCGCCAGCTTGCGGATTTCCGGGCGGCAGCGCAGCGCATTCAGGAGTTCGGCGTGGTGCGCTGGCGCCCGCTCTGGGCTGCCATGAAACAGCGCTTCGGACCATTTCCCGAGGAACTTATCCACTGCGGAATCGGTCAGCGGCTCGATGCGCGCCTGCGTGAAACCGGGTAATACCGCTTTGTCCACGTAGGCGGTGGGACGGCTCGTCACCACGAAGCGGCACCGCGAATAAATCCCGGCGGCCGCTTCCACCAAACCGCTAATTTGCTCGCGTAGCGCCCGCGACGGCGCTTCATCCAGTCCGTCGAGCAGGATGACTGCGGTGCCGTCCTCGAAGTGCTGGCGGAAATAGGCGGCGTCCAGGTTCCAGCCCCAAGTCGCGCCGAAAGCGCCGAGAAAATGGGCCAGCCAAGCCGGGGCGTGCGGGCCGCCGGGAGGCCCCTGATTGCGCGCTTGGCACTGTTCCAGGTGTGCGGCCAGTTCAGCCACGCGGATCAGCACGGGCAGCGGGCGCTCCGCCATCCCCAGACGCTTGTGCGCGGCCGCCGGGTCGCGCCCCATCCAGGCGTCGCACAACGCCGCCGAAATCCGGTTCAGGAACGTGCTTTTGCCCGAGCCAGGGTCACCCACGATCACCAGCGTGCGCGCCTCCAGGGCCTTTTGCAGTTCCGGATGTGACGATTCCTCCGCGCCCATGCCCTCCGGCCCCCCACCCGTTTTCGGGCCGCGTTCCATCCCCGCCATCGTGAGCGGAATGTACAATTCCTCGATCGGAAACCGATGCGCCTTGCCGCCTCCCACCGCCAGGCCGCGGATGTCTATGTGCGAGGTGTTGGTGTAGAGCCACGCGAGACAGGCGGTCGGATCCGCTCGGTGGCCAGCCCCAGTGCCGCCATCCGCAGCGGCGTGGAACTCCGCCCGAACGGCATCGGTCACCTGATACGTACATTCTGCGCCTTCGTTCTCCGTGACCCTGTCCACGCGTGTCAGGGCGATCCCCGCTTCGTTGAGCAGTTGCTGGGCGTCCCGCACATGTTCGCGCAGACATTTCTCGGACGCCTCCTGCAAGCCGGGTTTGATGTCGCCGGCGTCGGCCGGAAAGACGTAATGGAAGGTGAAGAAGCCCAGCCCCTGGCGCTGGATGCTGGCCGTGCAGAAATGCTTGAGGATGTGGAACTGGTCCTTGGTTGGAATCTTATCCCAAGGATGCGTCTCGAGAAAATTCTTGGGGAGGCGCCGGGCGTCGGCATCCAGCGCGTCACCGATCCGGAGGAGATGAATCAGCAGCAGCGTTCGCACGGGCGGCGCCACCTCGTGGCAGGCTGCATTCGTGCGATACTTTTCGGGGACAGCCGAGACCGGCCCGCCATGATGCCGGGAGAGGACGGCCATCAACTGCGCCGCTTGAGCGAAGGACCGCGCATCCAGAGCAAACTCCGGGTATTCGCGTTTGTTCGGCGCCCTGCAAGCGTCACGAATCATCCGTTCGCTGAGCGACGAGTGCTTCCGCCGGATATTTTCCAGCCATGAGTAATCCGGGCTGGCAATCTGTTCGCTGGTGGTGGTGATCTGCTCGGCCTGCAAGAAAGCCGAACTCACGCATTGCATTCCCACGTCATGCAAATAGGCCGCCCCCAGCAAGAGGAACGCCTCCATCGGGTTCAGAACGTCGGTGCGATTGGCGGCCAGCCAATCGGCGAGCCGGGCGACAATGCGTCCGGAATGCGCCAATCCGTGCGTGGTGAAGTGAGGGTGGTGCGGATGTTCCCACAACTTCCTGCAAGCACTGACAATCTCGCCCAAATAGCCGAGGTGATCGTTGTCAATGGACTGAATGGCGAGCAGCCACGCGCGAATCTGTTTGGCGGACTCCCCGCGCTCACCGGACAAACCGGGCAGCTCCATGAAATCGTTGATCGTCATTCTTGATCTGCGGATGTTGCGGAATCGCCGCCGCCGCAATTTACCAATCGGCCAAGCTTGGACAACCCTTTTCGGGCGGACGCACTGGTGCGCGGCGCGACGGCGGTGGCGCAACCGGCACCAGCACGCGCGCAGCTTCTGGTCGAGGACCGGCCTCGCCGAAATTCGCCGCAGGGAGCTTGGCCGCCGACGTGGAGTCTGTCTCGCGCAACGGGGCGGAAGCGTCGTCGTCCGCCTTGAAGTACTGCCAAGTGCGTAGGATAGGCTACAGTTGTCATCGCTACGAGGCCGTTGGCATTGCCGAAAATGCAGCACTGTGTCGCCTATCCCAAGGATTTGGCAGTAGATGAAGCATGGCAGGCCAATGTCCAGCGCCCGCCGGTATTCAGCCTCGGTGATGCCGCTGCCGTAGCGTCCGCCGAAGACGCCGACATAGACCTGGCTGCGGTCCACCTCGGCCAGCGACACGTCGCACGGCGTGTCGTCGCGGCTGCCGAAGTATTCCATGCCGACGAACTTGGTTTCGTGCAGCCGGTGGATGGCGGCTGCGACAGCGGCGCGCTCGGGCTGCAAATCCAGCCACATGGAGCTGGCGAACACTTGGACAATGGGCGCAGTCACGGCGTTGTTTGTAGTCCGTTTGCCTCCGCACGGCAACCCAGCAGTGCGCTGCGATCTGCCCCACTCTGTCAGCCTACGCTTGCAATCCTCATCCCCTGTCGGCATTCTGCGCGCCCATTGTCGAGGCGCACAGCGCCTCTCGCGAAGCTTTTAATTATGAGCCAAAACTCGGGAGCCGAATTTGATCTGGAGAAGCTGTTCCTGCCCGCTTGGGCGCAGGGACAGAGCTCCGTCGCCAATCGTTACGCCGATTTCCCCGGCGAACGGGAGCCCCGTCGCGATGACCGTCGCGACGATCGCCGCGGCCCGCGCCGCGATGGGCCGGGACGCCCGGGCGAGCCACGCCGGGGTCCAGCAGGCGGCGGCGGCGGTGGCAAACGGTCGGGTGCTGGTGAGCCCCGGCTAATCAGCAGCGCCTGAATGGTGCGGGCTGATTAGATCCCCAACCGTGCGTAGATGGTGTCCAGTTGGGCCTGGTGCAGCTCAGTGCTG
>CAINDV010001178.1 GCA_903847485.1 uncultured Verrucomicrobiota bacterium | reverse complement strand
TTCGCCGAAGTTGGTGCCACCCGAGGACCGGCTGGTCCTGGGGGGCGGTCACATCTGAAACCTGGGGCTGCCGGCACCCCAAAAACGCCGGTCTACTTCGGAATTCGGGATGAAGCGGAGTCTCTCCATCTAAGCGCCAAACCCGAACGGTTGAGTCCTCCCCTCCGGTGACAGCTAATGTACCCTTGTGATTGACAGCAGCGCTCAAGACACTGCCTGTATGTCCCACGAACTTGCACAGGCATCTTCGTCCCTCAACGTCCCAGAGGACTATTTGGCCATCGTAACCTGCGGAAACTGCCGTCCGCCCATCGGGGGTCAAAGCGACGCTGAAGACAGCGCTCGCGGCTCTTCCCGGCTTCCACCGGCCGCGAGCGGCAAGCCGGTGCTCCCTACCGATGGCCTGGCATACGCCGTCGGCTGACCAGAAGCGGACGTCAGACTCGAGCCGCACCTCCGCCGGGACCTTGCCGGTCGGGCCCGGCGGAACCCCGGAACATGACGCCACAGTCGAGCCATCCCTCCCAATGGCAACATCCTGTACGCGAACTGTGTGCCCTTCGAGGCACCGTAACATCCTTCCTTCTTGAGCGTCCCAAACACGTATCATACAATCCCAGCCTCCTGAGATGACCCGCCGGCCGTCGGGGCTTATCTCAACGTCGCTCACAGGGCCGAAGTGCCCTGTAAGTGTCTTAAATAACATCCCTGAGTCCGCGTCCCAGAGGCGGACTGTCCCGTCGTCGCCTCCGGAAACAACAAGGCATCCGTCCGCCGCCAGAGCCACCCCATTGACCGTCCCATGGTGTCCCGTCAAAGAACGCCGACAGGTCCCATTCTGCACGTCCCAAATCCGCACCAAACCGTCCGCTCCCGCCGTGGCGGCCCACCTGCCCTCTGGGGTTAGGGCTACAGCGATGGCACCGTTGCCAGCGTGTGCGGCGATCATCCTAAAGCAGACGCCGATAGCGACGTGCCACGTCCGAATCGTCCCATCCTTGCTTGCGGAAATGGCGATACTCCCATCCGCCGACAGGGCTACGCCGGTAACTGCCTCTCGATGACCCTCCAAAGTGCGCAGAAGTGCGGGTCTGCGGATGAGAGGCTGCCTATCAAGGAGTTCGATCCAGGGGTTGCGCCGCCACGAGCGAGTGCCTTCCAGGAGCGGCTTGGCGCTCTCGACTACCGGACCTTCGGCAGCGTAGTTGTAAGCAAACGGAAGCACTTGCGTTGGGTCCCGTGAGAATATGTGACTATGGGCGGAGCTGAAGAGCGCGAATAATTCCACCTTTCCCAACCTCGCCGTGCGGGAAAGGCCTGTTGTCATTGCCTGATCGTCGTCCTCGGACGACGGCTTCGAGAGGGTTTCCTGAGCCAAGGCGTAGTCTGCACCGAGGTCGTACGTCATACCGGCCGCGCATTTCGCCTCGATGAACTCCAGGTCGCAGAGTATCCGCTCCAGCCCCTCAAGGTCGGCATCCATGGCCAGGTGGTATGGAAGTTCGTCGACCGCATGGACACGCCGTTGCCGCCAGACTCGTCTGAAGTAGCCTGCGATGCGACGATGCACGATACGGCGGTCGGAATCGACTTTGAAGAACATCTCGTCCGTGGCTTTGGCGAGATGGCGGTGGTAGAAGTCGAGCAGCGGACCACGGGATTGCAGGTACGGGCGAAGTTGGCGCAGGATCGGGAACAAATCTCCGGCGCTGTCCTCGATGCGCACCTGTACGCCTTCCAGCAGGTCCAGCAACTCGCGCTCGGAAAGTCCGTGCCGCGAGCAGGCCAGCAGCGTGAGCACGTCCTTGACCGTGACCGCGTCGAAGTCTTCGCCCAGCCGCCGGATGACTTGTTGGAAAATCGCCGTCAGCGTGTCGCCCGTCTGCGGCAGCCCGGCAATCTTCCGGTTCAACTCCTCGAACGAGCCGAAGCCGCGCAGTTCCTCCAAGGCGACGAGGAGAAACAGCGGATTCTGGAGGAGAAGCCCAATCTGGACCCCGTCTAGTGTCTTGGCGGCCACGGACGGGATTTCGCGCACGATGCCGAGGCGTTCGTCATCGGTCAGGAGGTCGACCTTGATCTCGTGCGGTGCGCGACGGCGCATGGCCGCGAGTGCCGGTTGGTCGGCGCGGTCGGGATCGTCAATGCAACTGACGAGGAGCCGCACCTGCGGCGGTATCTGCGTCGGCAGCCAGTAGAGGGAATGGGCGTTGTCGGTTTCATCAAGCTGATTGAGCGCGTCGAGCACGAGCACGACGCGGCGATCCGCCGGCACTTTTGCAAGGAACTCGCGGAACTGATCGGACAACTCGCGGACATCCTGCTTGATTTCGTCTTCCAGCTTGAGCGCGTCCTTCAACTCCGCGCACAGATGCCGCAGCATCTCGCGCAGGCTGGTCGAGCGTGGACTGGCGCCGATGAAATGACGAATGACGAATGTCGAATGACGAAGGTCAGATGGTGTGGAAGCAAGATCGTGGACGAATTTCGCCAGTGCTGCCGATTTGCCGCTGCCGGAGGGGCCGGTGACGAGACACGGCTTGGTTTCCGTGCCCATGACGAACGTCTTCAACTCATCCTGCAACTGTTGCCGGCCAACATAGACCCGTGTGCGGCTTTCAACAAACTGCTCGTGGAAACCACGTTCCTCGGCCAAGTCATCGCGCGTTTCGGTGCGAACACCCGCCAGGTGCTCTTGCAGTTCCGGCGCGTTGAGAATGGCGTGCGCCAGCTTTTCAATCACCCAGTCGCCGAATTCCTTGAGACCGCCGATGCGCCCCCCTCACCCCATCCCTCTCCCCCGCTGGGGGAGAGGGTGCCCGCAGGGCGGGTGAGGGGGATTCATGCTCGCTCTTGGGTGAATCTTTGGTCGGCTCGTTACGCTCCTCTGATGCCTGCGAGGAAGAAGTCTGAGCCTCCTCACGTCGGCTGCTACCTGGTTGCCATTGGCAGGGATAGCCGTCGAAGAGCGGCATGGGGGGCGACAGGGCCCGGATGGCCTGCTTTAGCGCGGCAAGCTGATCACGGCGACGAGCGGCACGGCGTTCGGCTTCTTCCGGTCCGAGGTCGCGCAGTTCTTCGTCAGTTGGACCTTCCACAAAGACCCGGCGTTGTTGCTTGTCGGTGATGGCGTCAAGAAACCGTTCATCGCGGAAGCAGAACAAGGCGCGGCCGTGCATGGCCGGGTCGTTGAGGACGCCGTGGAGGATTTCCAGTTCCGTCACCGATTTGCCGGTGTGGGCTTGCGTCCAGCCGTAGCGCGTGCCGACTGCCACCGGGAATTTCGCCGGCACCCAGCCGTAACGCCCGCCCAGCAGGCCCAGGAAGAACGGGCGGCACTCGTCAATCTGCTGGAGGCACAGGCCGAGCACCTGGCCGTTGTCCGCCTGCTCCCTGGTGATGCCCCAGCGCAGGTCAATGTCCACCAGATGAATCCGGTGCGGTTCCAGCCGCTGCCGCAGCGCGGGGAAGACGCGTTTGACCAGCCAGTCCCGCTCCGCCTGCAGGTCGCGGAACGTGCTGCTGATGAACACTCGGACGGTTTGCCAGGTGGTGCTCACGGTGCAATGGGTGTTCGGTGCAGGCGAGAGTGCGCAATGCCGTGCGCGAGGTAAAGCTGCCATTCCGCGCCGGCGGAGATGGCGTGCTGGTCGAAGAAGGGCTTCAGTTCGCGCCCGGCACTGAATCGCTGGTGCCCGGCGAGAAGTTCCTCGACGACGCGGGTGGTCCAGCCGGAGGCGTGGTCCTTGCGGGCGTAGGGGACGAAGAAGTCGTGGGTCTCAATCTCAGCAATCATGGCGTGGAATGTGAGCGAGCCTCCTCACGCCGGCCGCTACGAGATTCATGGTCTGCGTGCCAGTCGCTCTACGCGCCAAGTATGCCCCAGCTTTCCTGTGCCGCAAGCACCACTTTCGCGATGCGCTCGAAGTCCCGCTCCGCCCACGGCTTGGTGAACCTAGCCGCCAGTTCCACCAACGCGGGCGGGTAGGCGCATTGCTGCCAGTTGGCGCAGTGTTGCTCCTTGCCGTCCGGGCCTTTCCAATGGCACGAGGTCTTGCCCGCCACGCCGAGGCGGCCCACGCCAGCGAGTTCGCCCTCGGAGCAGGCTTTGATCACCGTGCCCAAGCCCTCGCGATCCAGCCAGACCGCGAGGTGACAGGTCAGCGGCTCGACCTCCGCCCAATCGCCGGGGCCGAGCAGTTGCGGATGCTATCCACATTGGAAGTGAAGACGAATCCACCAAGCGGACAGCGCTCCATCCAACTCTGTAGCAGGGCGAAACCGACATGGGGATGAGTGTGGCGGTAGAGATTGAGCAGATGCCCGTAGAATTCCCACGCCAGCCGGGGATCACGCTCGAACCATTGCGGATCGGCCAGGCCGGCAAAATCCAGACCCAGCCTGCGGAAGGGAGGATACGCTTTCCAGAATCCCTCGGCGGCTCGGAAATGCGCCTCCAGATGTTCAAAGAGCCGGAGGCTCTCCGCAGGCTGATTCGGAACCAACAGCGAAGCCACAAGCTGGACCACGCGCGGTTCGTACTGGTCAGGGGAAGCGAGCAGTGTTTGATACGCAGTCGCGGCTTTGTGGTTCGAATGCGCTTCGAGTTGCGCCCAGAAGCGCATCACGTCGGTCGGGCCTGTAACATAAAGCACATACAGAAAGCCCAGATCAGCCAGCTTCGAGTAAAGGCGTCCCCATTGCTCCGCCTGCGTCAACTGCCAGGCGATCTCGTTCGTGTGTCGGACACCCTGGAAAATGAGCCGTTCGAAGTGATCTGCCACGCGGGCGTGGGCCTGCTGTTGGTGCGATACGGTGGGCAGATAAGCGTCGCGTGCGGCTGCGCGCAGGAAGTCGTGGGCGAAGGTCAGCAGTCCGCCCCGGCTGATGAGCGCGTCGGACATGGCGAAGCACGGTCTCTCCTACCGCAACAACAAGAAGCGCCGCAGCCCTGCACACCCGCGGCACGCTGGAAACCGACAGGCTCACTTTCTTGTTCAGCGGTCTGATTGAAAAGGACGCCTCGCCATCACCGTGAGGTCTGGGCTTGCCACTTTCACCTGCCTCTTGACTGCCAGCAATTGTGCCAGCAGTGAGTGTACTGGCTGAGTACTGACGGTGTACTGACTGGATTTTACTTGAGTAGTTCCGAGGGTAGATGCCACCTTGACTCTCTCAAATCGTCAGCTTTGACCGATTCCAACCTCCGCCCCAATTTCACGAGAGTTCCAAACCGACTCTCGCCTCCGTCTGGCTCAGGGTGTCAGAAGAAGTGTCCCAAAACCGTAATACGGGAACGGGGGCCGGGCACCAAAACGGGCACCAAATTGTAGTGAACGGTGGTGGCCAGTAGTGGCGAGTAGTGCTTGAGTAGTGGCCGGAATCGTGTATTTTTCGACTAGGTTGCAGCGGTTTTTAGTTCAAGTCCGACCACCGGCACCGATGGTGCCATTCTGCTGTTAGGTAACGGATCAGCAATTGATCCGATCCTAAAGGGGGGTTACGTGCCTGGCCACCGGAGTTTCCGGCTGTTTTTTCTCGGCCGGTGGCATTCCTGAGTGGGGTTCGGTCCGCCCGAAATTTTTCCTCAAGTTTTCCGGGTTGCTGCCGATGCTAAGGCCAGTGCCACCACTTCCGGGCAAATCGCGCGTGACCGCCGGGTTTGCCTGAGAGTTGCACTATGAACACTAAAACTGTGAACCCAGCCAAACCTAGTTATCCGGCGTTGGTCGCCGAACTGCGGCGACAACTCGCCATGAGCCAGGAGGACCTGGCGCACCAGCTTGGCGTCAGCTACACAACCGTCAACCGCTGGGAAAACGGACGCCGGATACCCTCCAGGCTTGCCCGGGTCCAACTGAACGCCTTCCGCGCTAAGATGATCGCAGGCGGCAAACTCGTGCTGCCAGAAGGCCAGCGCCCCTGAAGAGCAGCGCCGGCAAGCCAGAGCCGCCTTGGGCGCGCCCGGGCGTACACCGCTTCCGGGTCCAGCCTACTGACTCATGCTAACTACCGTTCCTAGTCACCATGAAAACCCACGGCCCACGTTCCCCCGCCGCCGCCTGCGGGCCACGCTGGCGGGCCGCCGTTCACTATCAACCGGGCGCTCCTACGGAGCTTCGCCGACGGCATAACTCATACCATTTACCAATGACAACCGGTGGATGCAACGACCAACCCCCCACCCGGCCCGCGGCCAC
>CAINDV010001177.1 GCA_903847485.1 uncultured Verrucomicrobiota bacterium | reverse complement strand
CCACGGGCATCTCGCCCGTGCGAACCGGAACTCACGGGCGAGACGCCCGTGCCACTACTTTCCTTCCGCGGCTCAGGAGTTCTGAGCCTCGACCGCCAGTGCGACCCGTTTTGGTTGCCGCCACCGCCAACGGGCGGTCGAATAATAGCAACATCTGGTTGGTGGATTGCCGAGGGACAGGCGACGTTGTCAACATGCTTAGCTGTCGGGACGGCGCTGGTTGCGCTGTGCCCAATCCAACTTCCATCGTCCACGCTGCCGCAAACACGCCCACCGGACGCACCTTCATGGCTCTGGCCGGTGCCCGCCTTGGCGGCACGGTATGCGCGCATTGGCCGGCGTATCAGCTCCGGCGGCGGGCGCGGCGGACGAATGGCCGGCCGGTGCCCCCGAAAAGCCGCCGGACGCAGCCGGGCTGGGAGCTGCGCCGGCCGGCTCTTTTCTCGTTGGATCGAATGCCCAGCCGTTGTCAGAGCCTGATCAAGCTACCGGGGCCGCCAACCCCGGTATGGTGCCAAGGCCAGCGTTGCCAAGGCACCGCCAAACTGCCGTCCGCCGCCGGCACACCCGTTGCTAAACTGACGCCACAGATCAATGTGCCGCAAAACATGAACGAAACTGCCGGGCGGAAAGCGCAGCCCAGGCAGAATTTTCCGCCTTTTCCGCCGGCTGCTCAATGGGCAGCGGGGGAAGTGGGCGCGCGCCTGCTTTCCACCGCCGTTTTCCCAGGCCCCTTCGCCAGCGCGGGGTGCTCCCTCGATCCGACCACCACGGTCAACACTTCACCAGATATTTTTTGCCCATGAATACTACCTCAAAGCTTCCCCGCTCCGCGACGCTCCTTTTGGCGCTCGGCCTCGCAGCCCTGCTCGCTTGGGAGGGGCGCGCGGCGGACCCGGCCCCCCAACCGTCCGTCACCCTGAGCGTGCCGGCCTCGGTGCGTCTGGGCGATTTGTTCACCATCAGCGCCACGTTTACCAATAAGTCCCCGGACATGGCCGGCTATGGGCCGTTCATTGACATCGCCGTGGACACCACCGGCATTGATGGCGTTTACCCTGGCACCACACCGCCTCCTACGTGGCCTGCTACCGAACCGCCATCAGACTTCTACGACGGTATTTCCGTCAGCCCATCCGGCAAGGTCACCTACCTCGGCATGACGCTGAACTACCAAGTCTTGACGCTAAACGACGGGGACAATGGCGGCCGGGGCATCAAGCACCCCTACGCGGTGGATACTGCGGGGAATCCGGTTTACGTGCTGACCACAGATCCTTGGCTGGCCGGCCACGGCTACAAAACAGGCGACCAGTTAATTGTGATCGAAATGCCCTTTGGCAGTTTCACGCCCGAGCAACCGGCGGCGACGGTGGATATCGCCGCCCTGCTCAGCAACCTGGCGGATCTGAACCAACCGCTGTCCATCACCGCCCGCGGTGGCTTCAGCCTTGGCGCTGATCCCCTGAACAACCCCGCTACGGACCCGTCCATCTTCCAGACCTCCCCGGCCAACGCCCTCGCCCAACCCACCACCTCGCTCGTCACGCTGACCAAGACCTACCTCGACCCGGAAAACGAAACCGCCACCGGCCCCAACTTCAAGCGCCAGTATCGCCTCGACGTGGACGTGGCCGACGGCCAGACTCTGGACAATTTGCACATCCTGGACAACCTGCCGCCGGAGATGCAGTTCGTTCAAATCATCTCACTCAAGAAGAATGGCAGCACGTACGTCGCCACCGAGGTCACCATCCCCTCTACGACCATCCCCGGCGGGACCATTGACTTCAATTTCGGGTCCGTTACTGGCGCTGGGGGCTCTGCGGCCGCGGATGCCTCCATCACCTTCGAGTTCTTCGTCCCGCGTTTGGATGCCTCCTCGGCGCGGGTGCTCGCCGCCGCTACTGCCGATGACAAGTTGCTTAACAACCAAGCCTACACCTATGGCGATTGGACGCCGATAGACACTCGGGATACCCTCACGCGGGTTGCCGACCAGGCCACCGTGGGCGCTGGCCCTGGTTTTGTTGTCACGCCCGACGTGGACCCGGAACACATCCTCGAAGCCCAGGCCAACGCCATCCAGAAGAGTGCCAATGATCTCAACGGTGGCAGCCTCAAACCGGGCGACGTGGTGGAATACACTCTGGCAGTCCAAGTCTCGGACTACTTCGCCTTCCAGAACCTCGTGATCACGGACCAGTTCTCCGACGGGCAACTGCTGGACTCATCCTTCACCCCGACCTTCACGGTAACAGAACACGGCGGCACGACGGCGGCCGCATTCAACGCCTTGGATTTCACGCTGACGGACCTCACGGATGGCACCCCCAACAACGGTTTACCCGCGCCTGCGGCCATGGAAGGGGGGCAACAAATCGTCTTCCGCCTGAGCGATGCCCTGCTCCGGGCCGGCGCGAACGCCCAACTCCTCGGCGGCGGCATCACCGACACCTTCACCCAGGAATACAATAACCCGTTGACCGCTCCCGGTGCCCTGCCTTTCGGTGCCACCGCTGGCACGATCAAGTTCCGCACCGTCATTAAGGACACCTTCCGCGAGCGCTATCCCAGCGGGGAGCCAACCGTGAATTCCCGCGACAGTTTCAGCGACACCGCCCTGATCAACGGCGACGTGTTGAAAGTTACCCAGGCTTCTGGGTACCTCGCGCCCACCGGCTCAGCGGAGGCCGATGACACGGCTGCTTCCCTCGTTATTCCCATCGGCGTGCTCACCAAGACCATCTACGCCACCAACGGGGTCCTCTTCGCCGGTTCCACCCTCAACCTCCGCCCTGGCGACACCATCACCTACCGGCTCAAGTACACGTTGCCCAACGGCGACGTGGAAAACTTCTCGCTTAGGGATTACCTGCCGCTGCCAGTGCTCCAGGCTGCGGAGGTAACGGCTTTCGACGGCACGGTTTCAGAGGCGATACCTCCGGCAGGCACGGCGAAATTCGGCCCCGCGGACACCTTCAAGGCCCTCAGCGGAATCACGCCAACCTTGTCGAGGAGCATCGCCAACGGTAACAACACCGTCATCTTCACCTACGGCACCTACAGCAACCCGGCCAACACCGCCGAGATCGTTGACCTCCTCTTCACCGTCACGGTTACCGATGCTGCGTTCGCCGACGGCCTCTACCTGACCAACGAAGGCGAAACCAGTGAGCAGAACACCGGTGCAAGCCCCACCACCCTGAAGCAGATCATCCGGTTCGTCATCAACGAGCCAAAGGTGGCCATCTACAAGGGCGTCGCCGGCAGCACCAAGGGTGGCGGCAAGACGATCAGCGCCCTAGGCAGCCCAGACCTTGTCTTTGGTGCTCCGGGCAATGCCCTGGCCTTCACCGCCGGCAGCTTCACCACCACCAACCAGGCCGTCGCCATCGCCGCCGAGAACCTCCTCACCGACCCGCTTCCCGACGCCGGCGACCAGATCCGCTACGCCGTTGCCCTTCGGAACTCCGGTCGATCGGACGCCTTTGACGTGAAGTTCAGCGATACCAACACCAGCGCCTACGTCAAACCCGTCGCCACCACCCACGCCGCCTTCGCTGCGGAGGTCAATCTCATCGTTCAGCGCGGGAATGGCACCGCCCTGGCCTACGGCACTGACTACACCGTCACTTGGGATCGCACGGACGGGAAGTTCACCGTGCAACTGGTGGATAATTACGACGTGTATCCCGGCCTCGGCGCGCTCAACCGGGGTCACAACACCGACACCGACACGGTGATGACCGACGGCTCCAACGGCATCATCATCACCTACGACTTCACCCTGGCCTCCACCATGCCGGTCAACAGCACCACCACCAACACCGCTGCAGTCTTTAACTACACTGGAGCCGAGGGCGGTCCCGATTTCACCTCCAAAGATCTGACCGAATCGGCCGAAGTACTGACCGCCCCGCCCACCTTTGTCAAAGCCGTCACTGGCACCGAATTCACCGCCACTGGAAACAGCGCGTTCCAGGCCGTCATCGGCGAGAAAGTTATCTACACCCTCACCGTCACCGTGCCGGAAGGGCGGACCCCGGCAGCGCAGATCGTGGACACCCTGGCCCCGGGCCTCGCTTTTGTGGGGTTGCTCACCACCACGCCGTCCAGCGGTGTTTCGGTAGATGCCACAACCACAACTATCCTGGACCCCGGCGTGGCGCGCTCGATACGGTTTACCCTCGGCAATATCCAGAACAACAACACCGACAACGCGGTCACTGAAACGGTCACGCTCACCTTCGAAGCCATCGTCCTGAACCAAAACACGCTGCCGTCAGCGCCCGGTAACCAGGCAGCCACCACGCTCAACAACACCGCCCAGTTCACCGCCACCCTCATCGATCCCATCAGCAGCACCCCAGCCCAGACCGTGGCGATCGTCGAGCCGGCGCTCACGCTCACCAAGCAGATTGCTCCCGAGGTGGGCAGTGCCCCGGGCACCTACGCCAACACGCTCTCGAGTCAGGATGCAGGCAACGCCGTTTACTTCAAAATCGTTATCAACAACGCCAGCGGCCTGTCCGCGTTTGATCTGGGGCTGAGTGATGTTTTCTCCACCAAACTGACCTCGCTCTCCCTCTACGACGCCACCTCGACGGGCGCGACCCTTGATGACACGGCACGCACTGCCACTACTGCGGATTTCCTCCTTTCCGGCAGCACCCTGTCCTTCGCCGCCGGACGCAATGTTGACCTGGCCACCGCCGGGAGCATCACCGTCGAAATCCGCGCCGTTGCCATGCCCACCGTGAACCCGAGTGAAGTCATCAACAACACCGCCACCGTGACTTGGACGAGCCTGGACGACGACTTCAGCGCGGCGATCACTGGCAACAACCCCAATAGCACCGAGCGTAATGGCACGGGTGGCGTGGGCACCGACACCGCCGTGCGCAACAATTATGCCGCCATCAACACGGCCAGCACCGGCACGCTCAATATTACCGTCCCCGTACTCAACAAGCTCATCGTAGCCAGTTCGGAGGGCCATACCATCGAGAACCGTGTCTTGGCCGACTTCACCGGAACGTCTTTTGGTGGTTTCTCTCCCGCCAGCGACTTCACGGGAGTCAACAACACGTGGGACGATGCGCCGGCGAGCGTTCCGAATATAACCACGTTCCCGCAGTACCTGCGCATCTCGGGCACCGCCACCGAGCGGGGCGGCGGATTTTTCGCCTACACCAGCCCGAACTACTTGGACCTACGTGGCTACTTTAGTCTGGGTATTGTCGTTCGTGCTTTGACCGGAAACGCTGCTACGCCGTTGCAGGTGCGTTTGCACGATGAGGATGGTACTACTGTCCGGCTCGATTTCACGACTTCCGGATTGACGGCTGGCGCTCCTGGTTTTTCCTACCTGCTCCCCGCCAGCTCCGCCACGCTGCTTGCTCCGACCGCCACAGACTTTGCTGGTACGACTGCTGGCCTGGACCTTTCCAAAATCGTCAAACTGGAAGTGCGCGGCGACAATGGAACCAGCGCGCTGCTGATGGATATCGATCGCATCTATGCCCTGCGCACGCTGGCGGTGCCCGGCGAAATTGTGCGGTATCGCCTAGTGGTCCAGTTGCCCGAAGGCACTTCGCCGGACTTCATGGTCCAGGATAACCTGCCTGTCGGCATGCGGTTCATCAACGACAGCAGCGTCCGCGTGGCGTTTGTCGCGAACATTGCCGTCATCGCTTCGTCTGCCGCTGGGACCGGCGGAGCCGCTGTGCCGGCCTTGACGGGCCCGGGCCTCAACCTCTCCGGCAACGGGGACACGGTTTCTTCCTTCAGCCTCGCGACGAGCGGTGCAAACGGCTTGGCCATCGGAGAGGGGACTAGCTTCGACGCCAACGTTAGCAGCGCGCTGGCGGCAGATACTGACACCTATAATGACGGCACGGATTCGCGTTTCCGGTTGGGCACATTGGTGAACAGCGACAGCGATGCTGATGCCGAGTATGTCGTGATCGAGTTCAATGCTTTGGTTACAAACGACCGCGACAACACCTCACCCGACAATGGCAGCGCCCAACAGGCGGGCGTCACTTTGGACAACACCTTCCAGACCCACATCAACAGCAGCGGCGGCAATAACCAGGTTGGTGTTACGACCACGGCCAGCGACTTTAGCCGGGTGATCATCGTCGAGCCGCAAATCAACAACCTGGCCAAAACCATCACCACTACTCCGGTGGACGCTGGCGACCCGATCACCTACCAGATCAAGTTTTCGAACAACTCCTCCCACCCGGCGCAATACGCTCCAGCGGTGCGGGCCGCCACCACAGCCCCGTTGGCAAGCGGTTCGTTCAGTGACACTGGCGGCAGTGGTGGCACCGGTCGGTTCACCAGCGCCCCGGCCAGTGTGGACGACATCACGCTCCTGGAAGGCGACCGTGTTTTGGTTAAGAACCAGGGCACCTCCTTCCAGAACGGCATCTACAAGGTGGTGGATGCCAGTAACGGCACCTGGGATCGTGCCACCGACTTCGACACCGCGTTGGAAATGAACCTGGGCTACCGGGCTAAAGTCACCTCGGGCACCGTCAATGGCGTCAATGGCGGCAAGACGTTTGCCTTGGATGCTGCGGTGACTACCATCAACGTGACTGCGTTGACCTTTTCCGAGGTGTCGGCCAACCCGGCAGTTGATGCGGCTTCCACGGCCACCATCACCTTGGCGAGTACGTCTCGGACCATGGATGGTGTCACCGTCAACAACGGCCAGCGCGTCTTGCTGAAGAACCAATCTACCGCGTCCCAAAATGGGCTGTACCAGGCAACCGTAATTGACGCCTCCAATATGTCCCTGGCACGGACAACGGATTACGATGTTGCCGGCGAAGTTGTGGTCGGCTTTCAGGTTTACGTCAACGGCGGCGTTCTTAATGGCGGCAAGACATTTGCCATGGCCAGCGGCAGCCTAGGTGCTAACCAGACTTGGACTCCCGTGGACCCGGTCACCGCGTTCGACCTGGTGCTCACGGATACGCTCCTGGCGGGCGTGAATTTCTCAAGCGTTAGCCTCACCACACCTGACGGGACGTTTGGGCCGTTTACTATCGGCGCCTCCTTCTCAGGTGGCTCGCTGACCGTTCCCAGTGTCGGCAGCAGCGGCACCATCGTCGTGAACCTTACTTCGCTACTGCCGGAATCGAAGATCAGCACGTCGCCCAAGGATGTGACCATCACCGTCAACGGCACCGTTGCCACGACGGCAGCGGCCCGCCTGGAGTTGGCCAACACTGCGCGGCTGACGTTCACCAGCCTGCCGGGGGCCAAGGGCACAGCGAGCAATCCCACCGGCACCGATCCTACGACCAGCTCATCTGTGGAAGCCTCTGGTCTCCAGTTCGGCGAACGCGACGGCACCGGCGTGACCGCCACCGACAACACGCGGGTGAACTACGGCACCGCCATCCGTAACAACTACAGCGTCGGCGCGACTGTGAACACCTCGCTGGCCCGGCCCACGATGGACAAGTCCTTCAAAGGCGGCTCCATCTCGGCGGACGACACCAGCCTGGCCTCGACCACCGGCGCCAATGTCGCCATTGGCGAGCAGGTGACCTACGACATCCTCGTCACCCTGCCCGAAGGCACTACGCCCGACTTGGTGATCAATGACACCGTGCCGGCCGGGTTGCGGCTCGACACGTTCACGGTCCTGACCACCACCGCCGGCAGCAGCCTGCTCACGGCAAACTTCAATGGAACATTGGGCACTCCCACGCCAGTGCTGCCCGCCGCCGGGGCGACCGTGGCGTTTGCGTTCGGCCCCGCCACCGCCACGGCGGATGCCAACGCGGCCAACAACGCCTTTGTCCTGCGCTTGACCGCCACCGTGCTGAACCTCGCCGGCAACCAGGAGGGCACCCTCCTGGCCAACACCGCCACGCTGCGCTTCGACGATCCCGCCATCGCGGACCGGATCGTCCCGGACGCCATCGACGCCAACGACCCAGTGGTGACTGTCGTAGAACCCTTGCTGAGCCTGACCAAGGAAGTGGACGCCGCCTCGGTGGACGCTGGCGACGACGTCACCTACACCTTCACCGTCAGAAACACCGGCTTGCAGGCGGCCTACAATGTCACCCTGGCCGACGCCATCCCGTCCGTCATCGCCAGTCCGGCCATCCTTACCGGCGGCGGCGATTTCAGCGCCACCGGTTTCTACAGCGCCGCCACGGTCGCCGCGACAACGGCTGATTTGGGCGCAACGTTTATTCCCACCGGCGGTTCGGCCGGGCGCGGCGCCTTCAGCCTCGCCCCCACGGTGCTCGACACCTCGGCCACCCTGGCCGTCAACGATTTAGTGCTCGTGAAGAATCAGACCGCGCCCGCCCAGAATGGCATCTACCGGGTGGTCTCAGCCGCCAGCGGCGATTGGGAGCGCTGGGCGAGCTTCGACGAAACCGCCGAGATGACCGCCGGCTATCGCGCCCAAGTCGCTGGTGGCGCCACCCACGCCGGCCAGGTCTTCGTTCTGCGCGCCGCCGTGCCCGTCGTCAACACCGGCCCCGTGAATTGGGACTACTATGGCGACAGCACCGCACCGACAGCGAACGACTTCGAGATCAGCGGCGTCACCCTCCAGGTCAAGCCATCCTTCACGTTGAACGTCCCGCCGGGCGCGAGTGTCACGCTCAAGGTCAAGGG
Source organism: uncultured Verrucomicrobiota bacterium (assembly GCA_903847485.1). Taxonomy (GTDB): domain Bacteria; phylum Verrucomicrobiota; class Verrucomicrobiia; order Limisphaerales; family JAJXZI01; genus CAINDV01. The sequence continues at coordinate 2,824 of CAINDV010001177.1, read as the reverse complement.
TACGGTGGCGGCTTCGATGGCCCCCGGTCAGAGCATCCCGAACACGGCCGGTCTCCAATGGACCAGCATCCAGGGGAGCAGCGCTGACGAACGCACCGGCGTCCAGGGCCCCGGCGGCGCGCTCAACGACCACGCCGCCAATTCGCTGATCACCAGCAACGGCAAATTGGGCAGCTTTGCCAAGAGCCTGTTCGCGACCGATCAGACCGAAACGGCCGACCCGAACGTCACCATCGGCGAGGTGATCACCTACGCTCTCAAAGTGACGCTGTCCGAGGGCACGTCGCCGGACCTCGCAGTCACCGACAACCTCCCCGCGGGTTTGGACTATGAATCTTACTCGCTGGTCACGACCGTGGCCGGCAGCGGCGGATTACTGACAAAGGACTTCGCCGGCACGGTGCCGACACCCTCCGTCACCGGTGTCACCGTTGCGGTTCCAACGCTTGAAAATGGAGTTGACCCGATCTTCACCTTTGGCGCAATCACGACCACCGGCAACGGCGACCCGGACGACAACGCGTTCCTGATTCTGGTCACTGCTCGAGTCCTCGAGGAGGCCAGCAATGTCGGATTCATCCCCGGCCAGACCACCTTGGCCAACACGGCCACGTTCGACATCACCGGCGACGGCGTCAGCCCATTCACGACGCCGGCGGTCAACACGCCGGTGGTCGAGCCGCGCATGACGATCGGCAAGAACATCGTTCAGGCCAGCGCCGACGCCTCCCAGTTGCTCGACATCGAGTTGACGGTGAACAACACCGGCTTGCTCACCGCTTACGATGTGGTCATCGAGGACCCGCTCAACCCGGCCAAGTTCAATCCCGCCACAGTGAACTTCGGGGCCGCCGGCACGGATTACCCGATCGGCTTCACGCCGTCGCTGGTCGGCAACACCGTCACCTACACCGGCGGCAACCTCGCCGTCGGCGGCCCGTTCCTCTTCAAGTTCAAGGTCGCCCTGACCGCGACGGTGGCTCCGGGCGAAGTCGTCCTGAACACCGCAACCGTCGCGCAAGCCACGACGCTCGCAGGTGCGGTGGAAAATGAACGCGAAGAACGACTTGTGGACGACGACGACGACGTGACTATCTTTAGCCACGCTCTCAGTGGCTACGTCTATCACGATCTCGACAACGACGGCGTCAAGGACGGCGGCGAAACTCTGCCTGTCGGGGTCACCGTCACCGTCACCCTGACCGGCAACGATCACCTGGGTAACCCCGTCAGCCTGTCCACTTCGACAGCGGGAGATGGCAGCTATGGCTTCACCGGCCTGCGCCCTGGCAATTATGTCGTGACACGAACCACAACCCCGCCGGGCTACCTGGATGGCATGGAAACCGTTGGCACAACCAGCGGCCCAAGCACACCAGCCTTCGGCGGGGTGGTGAACAACACAGCCGATTCCACAACCATCAGTTCCATCGCCATCCCGACGGGGAACAACTCTGTTGGAGCCGGCTTCAATCTTGGCCTGGTTCAGCCCAACAGCCTGGCCGGCACGGTCTATAACGACCTCAACAACAACGACGTTTTCAACAGCGGCGTGGATCGGGGCATCAAAGGCGTCACCGTCACGCTCACCGGCACGGATGATCGCGGCTCGGTGAACACTTCAGTTCAGACGGCGGCCGACGGCAGTTACAGCTTCCCCAACCTGCGTCCGGGCAACTACACGATCACCGAAACCCAGCCCAATGGTTACACGGACAGCGCCGATACCGTCGGCAGCACCGGTGGCACCCTGGCCGATGATGTGCTTTCCGCCATCACGCTCACGCAAAACCAGACCGGCACCGGCTACAACTTCGGCGAGCTTGGCGCGGGTTCCATCGGTGATACCGTCTTCATTGATCTGAACAACGACGGCGACCCGGACACCGGCGAAGGCATTGGCGGCGTGACCGTTCGCCTGCAAGGCGACCTCAATGGCGACGGCACTACCGACACCATCACCGCTGTCACCGACGCCAGCGGCCATTATCTCTTCGACCACCTGCCGGCTCCCTCGGGAGGAAATAACTATACGATCACGGTATTGTCAGGTGTGGCATCGGGCCTGACCCAGACGGTTGATCCCGACGGTGTCAACGATGCCACCGCCAGCGTCACCCTCACCACCACCTTGCCGACCAACACGGCCCAGGACTTCGGCTATCGCGGGACCGGGAGCATCGGCGACACGGTGTTTGCGGACGTGAACAACAACGGCGCGTATGACGCGGGCGAAGGCATCCCGAACATCACGGTTACACTGGTGGGCGACGCGGATGGGGACGGCGTGAATGAAACCGTGACGGCCACGACCGGCGCCAATGGCATTTATCTCTTCACCGGCCTGCGCACCACCGCGGCCGGCGTGAGCTACGCGGTCACGGTGGACACGGCGGATACGGACTTCCCGGCAGGCTTGACCGTCAACCATGTGGATCCGGACGCCGGCGGCAACAGCACGTCCAGCGTGGCGTTGACCACCGGGTCGCCGAGTAATCTGGCGCAAGACTTTGGCTATCGCGGCAGCGGCCAAATCGGCGACCGGATTTTTGCCGACGTCAATCACAACGGTTCGTTTGATCCGGGTGAAGGCATCGTGGGCGCGACCGTGACCCTGACCGGGGATTTGGACGGGGACGGTGCCAATGAAACGATCAGCACGACGACGGGTGCGGATGGGTACTACGAGTTCGCCGGGCTGCGCACGACGGCGACGGGGGTGAGCTACACCGTGGCGGTGACCACCAGCACGCTGCCGGCAGGCTTGACGGTGAACAGTGTGGACCCGGACACCGGCGGCGACAGCACGGCCAGCGTGACGCTG
>CAINDV010001176.1 GCA_903847485.1 uncultured Verrucomicrobiota bacterium | reverse complement strand
GCACCCCGGCGGTGTCGGTACCCATCTTGCCGCCGTATTTGTTGATCTCCTCGACGAGATACTTCGGCACGCTGGAGGCGCCGTGGAGCACGAGCGGATAATCGCCCATGCCGGCGTCCATGAGGGCTTTCTTGATAGCTTTGAGCCGTTCCAGGTCAAGGTGCTGCTCGCCCTTGAACTTGTAAGCACCGTGGGAGTTGCCGATGGCTACCGCCAACGAGTCCACGCCGGTGAGCTTGACGAACTGGACGGCTTCGTCCGGGTTCGTGTAGTGGCCGCTGGTGGAGTGGCTGCCGCCCTCTTCGCCGTCGTCAAACTGTGCGCCGACCAAGTGGCCCAACTCGCCTTCCACGGAGCAATTGTGCTTGTGGGCATACTCCACGACCTTCTTGCAGATCTCGGCGTTCTTCTCGAACGGCTCGTGGCTGGCGTCAATCATCACGCTGGTGAAGCCCTCATCAATGCACTCCTTGCACAGCTCAAACGTGTCGCCGTGGTCCAGATGCACCGCGATGGGGATGGTGGAAGTGCTCACGGCGGCCTCGATGAGCTTCTTGAGGTAGATCGGCTTGGCGTATTGGCGCGCGCCGCGGGAGATTTGCAGAACAAGGGGAGCCTTCTCCTCCTCACAGGCCTCGACGATGGCCTGGACCAGTTCCATGTTGTTAACGTTGAAGGCACCGAGGGCATATCTGCCGTTCAGGGCCTTGGCGAACAAGTCGCGTGTGTGTGTCAGTGGCATAATGTCTTTGTGATGGGGTGCCGCAGTCACGCCGCGACAACCACGCATGATCTTAAGCAGAAAAACCGTGGCCGCGAAAGGAAATTTCAATGCGCGGCTGAACCGGCACGGCTGCCCCTGCCCTGCGTTCTTGTAATGTCCCGGCAAGCTTCCCGGCCTCCCGGCGCGGTCGGAGATGGCCATCCTAACGGGCAGAAGGCTGCCAACACGAGCCACCATCGTCCAGCCAAGACCCAGGCAATGATCCCGCTTCTTGCCAAGCCGAGCAACCACCTCGTACTGCTCGCGAGCACCGGCCATCGCGGCCCGGCTCCGGCTCCATTCCTGCTTCTTGATCTGTCTGATCCGACCGCTTGCCGCCGCCGGCACGCCAGCGGGATCTCCCGGATTCTTGCACCCCTTCAGCGCCACCTCGGCCACATGCGCGCCCAGCAACTTCGCCGACTGCAAGCCGGTCTTGTCCTGGCTGACATCGTCCTTGGTGTTCCAGAGCGTGCCCCCCAGCATCGCCAACGATTTGCCGCCCACAGGCACCATGCCGTAGCTGAGCATCGCGATGAGAGTTGGTGCTGGCCCACGGGGCCGATTACCTGCTGACCGTTACAGACAACCAGTCCACCCTGCGGCAGAAGATTGAAAACCTCCTCCCCCGTTCCTCCAACGGGTTTCCCCCCCCCCTCTGAAACCGACGCCCACCCTGGCGCGGACGGTGGAGCGCAACAAGAATTGCCGGGAGAGCCGCACCATGGAAACCCGCGTCGTGGCCCCGGAAGACGTGGTTTTCCCGCTGTCGCCCAGGCCGCCCGCCTAGTTCGCCAGCGCCCTGGACGCAAGGACGTGCGCGTCGCGCTGGTGTCCAGCCCGCCGCCCGAAAAACTCAATGCGCCGCAGTGGCTGTGCGCCAACCGGCAGTCGTGGGGCATCGAGAACGGACTGCTCCAGCGCCTAGATGTTTCCCTCCACGACGACCGCTGCCAGGTGCGCTCTCCCAATGAGCTGTGGATCTTGAGGATGTTTCGCCGCCTGGCCAACTGCCTCTTCATGGCCTGGCGCAGCCGCCAATCCAAGCCCCAATATCAATCGAACACCGACTTCCAATTCGCCTTGGGCGAGGACAATCAGGCCAAAGCCATGGGTTTCGTCACCTGCAAGCGTCCCAAGCTGTAAAACCGCTTCATGCTTACGCGCTGCGCTGCACGAGGGTGTGTGACCGTTCAGTAACCCAAAGTTGATAAGCAGGCTGGGCGCTCATTTTGTGGTTGCATATTGTAGCTATACAGATACATTGCCGCCATGAAACCAAATCTCGATTCT
>CAINDV010001175.1 GCA_903847485.1 uncultured Verrucomicrobiota bacterium | reverse complement strand
CCCGCACCTTGGACCGTGGCGGGAAAGGCTCGCCATCCGCGTTGGGCCGGAAAGTGCCATAGGTGACGCCCTTGACCCAGAAGCGTGATCCGCCAACAGAGAGGAATCGTCCGTGGGTTGCTGGCCGGCGGGGGCTGCTGGTGGCCGGGCGCGTCTTGGCCGCAGTGGCTGCGTGCAAGGTGGCACTCACGGTTGGCGTGGCTGCTTCGCTAGTTTCCATTGCTCGCTCAGGCGCTTCACGCAGCTCAGTAATTGATGTAAACGTGGCGGTCGCGAATCCGGCCTTTGGTGAAGCTCCCGACGTGTCCGTCCGCCACCAGGGCGTTGGCGGCGCCGTTGTTGTGGCGATAGCGGAAGTTGGAGCCGGCGGGATCACTTACATCCAGGGTGACATCCTTGTCCGCTCCCACGGGAATCGCCACGTCGGCGTTCTCCGGCTTGCCGTCGTTCCAGTAGATGGGGGAGTTGCCGCTGCCATTGACGCCCCAAAAAATGGCGTGCGTGCTGCCGTCGGCGGCATATTGGATCGCATCGGCCGCCACGATGGTGTCCGCCGTGCGCGTCACCAGCATGGAGCGGACGGCCCCGATGTTCCCTGCCACTTCCTTGCAGACGTTCGGATTGGCGGAGTAGTTCAGCCGGATGTCCCGATTGATGACCTTCACCGAGGGGCACATGAAGAGCTTGGTGCGAGCTTCCAAGGCTGTGGGGTCAGAACTGCCGCCGACATAGGCTCCGACGCAGAGATCCCACTGCGTCACGCCCGCCTCCCGGCCCGGCGGGTAGTAAGAGTCGTACTCGTCCACGTAAAGCGTCACTCCGACGCCCACCTGCTTCAGGTTGTTGACGCAATTGACGGAACGGCTGCGTTCCCGCGCCCGGCTGAGAGCCGGCAGTAACAGGCCGGCCAAGATGCCGATGATGCCCAAGACCACCAGCAGCTCAATCAGGGTAAAACCACCCGCCTTCTGTCGGAGGGGCTTAGGTCGTTTCATGCGGTCGCACGCCATGCCAGGATGGTAAGTTGCCGAACAGCACAGCGCCAGCCCGGGGTCCGGCGGTTCATACCAGGCCGCTTCGCTCGGTCCGGTTCGGTTTTCTTTCATCGTGGTTTTTTCTTTTGGTTAAGCGCCGCCATCGTGCGGCACCAGCGGCAATAGACCACAGGCACATAAATTTTCGAACTGCCTGCGGATTACAGAATTGTTATCCTCGGGGCAATGGGCCTTCCGACGGGACGCCGAGTTGGGTCATCCATGACCAATTACCCTAGGAACGGCAGTTGAACAACCAAGGAACCAAGACACAAAGGACCAAGCCACAAGGCCAAGCTCACAGTTTCCCTCCATCAAAACCATTCCTGAGTCAACTCGCACTCGGCGTCCCCCGAAGTAACCGACAACTTGGGGAAGCACCGGTCCGCGCCGGCCCAAAAGAAAACGCTAAAGTCCCGCCGGTTTCTGCCGATGCCCGGCCCCTTATGACAATCACGGGACAACCAGGAACATCGCTGCTCGACAGCGTGCTGAATGCGGAAAGTGCTCGCGTGGACATCGGAGTCGCGGTCCTCAAGAAGGCACAGAACGCCGACAAGCAGCAGGGTGAAGCGATCGTGCAACTGCTGGAGTCGGCCGGTGCTCAGGCACAGAATAGCCAGGGCAACTTGGACGCTTACGCCTGAGCCGCAGTCAGGCCGCAGAGCCGACCGACAACGAACCGCCGCCGGGCGAACCGGCGGCCTGATTTGCGTACCCGGGCACGGCGCGGCGGGCGGCGTCAATCGGGTTTCAGGACGGGGCGATTGCGTCGGATCTCCGCGGCGAGTTCGGGGTAGAGCCGCTCGGTGCAATCGGGGCACAGCCCGTGGCTGAACTTAGCTAGGGAACGGGTCTGGATATAGGCCTCGACTTGGTTCCAAAAGCCTTTGTCATCCCGGATTTTCTTGCAGCCGGCGCAGATGGGAATGATGCCACTGAGGGTTTTCACCTCCGCCAGGGCGGCTTGGAGTTGGAGGATGAGTTCGTCGCGTTCGGTCACGCGGCGGGCCAGCGACGCCTGGAGTTCGACCATGCGGGTGCCCACGGCCAGGCGGGCCTGCAATTCCCCAGTGTCGTAGGGCTTGGCGATGTAATCGTTGGCCCCGGCCTGCAAACCCACGACGATGTCCCCTTTCTGGGTGCGCGCGGTCAGGAGGATCAGGTAGGGCGGATCGGCCGCCGCCAGGGCGCGCACTCGGCGGCAGACTTCCACGCCATCCAAGCCCGGCATCGTCCAGTCCAGCAGCGCCAGGCGCGGGGCGTCCGGGCGGCCCAGTGCCGCCCAGGCGGCATGGCCGTCGGCGACGGCTTCGACCTCGTAACTCCAGCGGGCCAGCACGGACTGAAGCATGGCGCGGGTGGTGAAATCGTCTTCGGCAATGAGCAGTTTCATAGGTTTGCTGGCGGTGGGGAACTAACTTAAATGACGAATGACGAATGAAGTCCGAAGCCCGAATGACGAATCGTCGCCTCTGACAGGCCGGTTTGGTCCGAATTCGGCGCTGCGTCCAATCAAGGATCCACCCGGTTTCGTGCTTCTGGTTTCGTCATTCATTCGTCATTGCCCGTCCACCCCGCTCTGAACCTCCGGCGGGGCGACGCCGGGTGCAGTTTCGCCTTTGATGATGCCCCAGACCAGGCGGCATTTCTCCAGCAGGCTAACCGGGCTGGCGGCCACCGCTTCGAGTTGCTGAATTTCCCGGGCGGCTCGTTCGGGGTCCGGGTGGTGGCCGAGGGCGTCCCCAAAAACATTCATGGTTTCCAAGAAGGTCTGGCGATCAAAGGTGCTGAACTTGAACACGCGATCAAAGCTGGGATCGGTGGCCGCAGTGCGGAACAGGAGCGCCGCATTCTGGAGCAGCGAGAAAGGCGAAGCCCAGCGGGCATCGTCGGCGCGTTCTGCCAAGTTGCCCAGGTCGAGCGCGCTGAAAATCGGGTGCGCCGTCAACTCTCCATCCAAGGCGGGCTGCAACCGCTCCCGCACGTCCTGGAGAATCTCTTGCACCTGTTTTTCCGAGGCCCGGCCGCTGGTTTCTGATTGCTGGTAGAGCCGGGCGAGATTCTCGCGCACCGTCACCTCCTGCTGGCGCATGAACGCCTCGAAGTCGGGGCCGATGGCCTGGCGCAGCAGCATAACTCCCTGGTCATTCCGGGCGGTTACCTCCTGTTCGAGCAAGCGGATGGCCGTGTCCGGTATCCACCGTGCGCTGGCGTCCAGCGGGAAGCTCAGCAGCTTGACCAAGTCGTTAATCTTCCGGCAATTCTCGATGGCCTCGGCGGTCTCGGCGTCCAGGATGGTCAGCGAAAAGGAGAGCCGGCGCGTCAGCGCGCCCACGGTTTGGGCGGAATCCTCGCCCAGGAACGAGGCTTTGACCGGGACGTTGAGCGACTTGGAACGGATGTTCTTGTTGGTGGCCAGCAGCTTCCCGCGCCGAAAGATTTCGGAGAGGGCGCAAATCAGCGTGTCCAGTTCGGCCTGCTGCCGGCTCTTGAAAGCATCGGGCGTGGTGGCGGCGTGCGGGCCGCCGCGGGCTTCCGTCCGCAGCCGCTCGACGGTCAGCGATTCAACGCGCATATCGCGCATCATCTGCATGAGATGGTCGGCGGAGCGGCTCAGCCATTGTTGAAGTTTGGCCGCCGTCTCTTCTTTGGATTCGACGCGCCGATCCGCCAAGATGCCGTCGGATTGGAAGGAACGGCTCAGCCCGTCGGCCAGCTTGAAAATGCGGCGGACGCCCAGGTTGTGGGCCGCCTGCTTGGTTTGATCCAACGCCGAAAAAGCGCCGGCCACATCGAGTTGCATCAGGAGGGTTGGCAGCCGGGTGGTGAGGGTGCGCACGTCTTCCAGCAAGGCGCTGAGCCGGAAGTCGTACGTCGCCGGCTCAATGCCCAGGCGGGCGCAGACCTCCGCCGGGGATTCGAGACTCTCTTCGGGGCGCGGGGTGCCCCGGACCTTCTGCACCTGGGCGTGGATCGCGCTGCGGGCATAGGGCTTGAGGATGTAGTTATCCGGCTGGAGGGCCGCCGCCTGCACGATGACCTGCCGGTCGCGCACGGCCGAGCAGAAGCAGACCTTGATCGCCGCCAACCGCGGGTCGTTGCGGACGCGCCGCAGCAGGTCCAGGCCATTCATCCGCGGCATGTTGAAGTCCAGGAAGCACAGGTGCGGCAGCAGCCCGCCCTGGAGCATTTCCCAGGCTTTCAACCCGTCTTCCGCCTCGTAAATTTCCAAGCCATCCATGGTCTCCAGGATGCGGCGCAGGACGAAGCGGGAGGTCTTGTCATCCTCGACGATTAAAACGCGCAAGAGAGATTGGTCAAGCATACGAAGGGTCGGAAACTCGAATGACGAATGACGAAAGACGAATGACGAAAGAAGTCCGAAATCCGAATGACGAATCATCGCCACCGACGGTTCTGTTTGGGGCCGAGCTTGGCGCCCCGTCCCTCCAAGAATTCAGCGCGAATTCCGAAGCGGAAATGGCTTCGCGTAGTGGGACCGGCTTCCAGCCGGTCAGTTGGCAGTTGGCCCTTCGGATAAAACCTTCCGCGTCGCTGAACGCGCAACGGGACCGGCAGGATGCCTGTCCCACTACTGTTCGTCGCCCGCCTATTCCGGAGTTCGGGTTCAGCGCGTTTCGGGCTTCGGGCTTCGTCATTCTTTTGTCATTCGTTATTCGGGTTGAAAAGACCTCATAGGAGGTTCTTTCAAAACTGTAGGAGCCGACGTAAGGAGGCT
>CAINDV010001174.1 GCA_903847485.1 uncultured Verrucomicrobiota bacterium | reverse complement strand
GTGGTGAAGTCCTTGCCCGGCGCTTCGGCGGTCTCGGTGCGCTGGGCGAAGCGCCAGCGGTTCTGCATGAAGTATTGCCAGTACCAGTGCGCCAGCAGCGTCTCCATCACCGGCTGCGCTTCCGCCGGCGCGGCGGCGATGGCGGTCTGGAGGCGGGTGATCTTCTCCTCCGGCTTGTTGCCCTGAATCACGCCTTCCAGCGCGATCTTCTTGGCGATGGCCTTCACGGCCACCGGCCAGTCACGCGCCTTCGTGGCGGTGGCGATGATGGGTTCGAGGTTCGTGATGGCCGTCTGAGGCAAGCCCTGGCTGACCGCCTTCTCGACGGCCTGCCATTGGGCGTCGAAAGCTCCGGCGTGCAAGGATTGACTCAAAGTGACCATCAACGTGAAAAACAACAAACGACTCCAGGCGGTCTTCATATTTGCGATCATAGCCAGTTGGACGGAAAAGCCAATGGAAAGCTCCCGCCGGGGCGGCTGGGGAGGCTAAAGCTGAATGACGAATTACGAAGCCCGAAACGCGCCGAATGCTTCCGTGGACGGAGCGCAGATCCCGGCACAAAACCAGACCGTCGGAGGCGACGATTCGGCATTCGGATTTCGGGCTTCTTTCGTCATTCGTCATTCTTCCGTTCTTCTGGTCTAGCGTTTTGGTGCCAGGGGCAACCGGACCACGACCGTGGTGCCGGCCTGGGGTTGGCTGGTGATGGCCAGGCTCCCTTGGTGGAGTTCGGCGATCTGACGGCATAGAGCCAGGCCGAGGCCGAGGCCCTTTTGCTCATGGCGGGGACGGTCGAATTGCCGGTAGGCACTGACGGCGGCCACCTGCTCGGCGCTCATGCCCCGGCCTTGGTCACGGAAGGTGAGGACGAAATGCTTGCCTTCGGCCTGCGCGGTGAGGACCACAGGTTGTTTCGGTTGGGAGAACTTCAGGGCATTGTCGCACAATTCGGCGGCGAGCTGCGCCAGCCAGCGGTCCTCAATGGCCAGGGCGGCGTCCGCCAGGTTCAGCCGGAGGTCGTCGGGCCGCCCGGCCTTTTTCGCCATCGCCCGGCCGGCGGCTTCCACCACGAGCCGTGTGGAAGGGGTGATATGCCGGGCAAAGTCGGAAATCTGCGCCGGATCGCGCGCGGCCAGTTCCAGTTCCGCAAAGGTGAGGAACCGATTGATCAACTGCTGCTGCCGCTCGGCGCTCTCCCGAATCAGCCGGCTCAACTCCCGGAGCTGCGACCGCGAGATGCTTTCGGCTTCCTTCTCCAGCAGCGCGGCCAGCGCCAGGATCGCGCTCAGGGGGGTGAGCAACTCGTGCGGCAGCGACTGCGTAAAGGACAGGCGCAGGCCATCCATTTCCTGCTGAATGCGCGCTTCGATCGCGGCCCGCCGCTGCAACCGCGCGGCGACCGAGCGCAGCAACTCATCCGCGGCAAACGGCTTGGTCAGGTAGTCCTCTGCGCCCAGGTTCATCCCGAGGCGGACGTTTTCCCGCTCGGTGCGGGCGGTGAGGAAGATCACCGGGATGGACTCCGTGACCGGGTTTTTCCGCAACTCCTGGAGGACGGCGAAGCCATCCATGCCGGGCATGGCCACGTCGCAGATAATCAGCTCGGGCTTCTGTTGCGCCACGGACTGCAAGCCTTCCGGCCCGGTGGCCGCCTCGGTGACTTCGTAGCCGTTGAGTTCCAGGATTTGCTGCAGGACGCGCCGGATGTCCCGTTCGTCTTCGATGACCAGTATTCGCATATTCATTTTCCTCCGTTGCCGGCGGCCGCCACCGCGGGCAACCGCAGTATAAACTCGGTGCCCCGGCCTACTTCCGACGCGCAGTCGAGCGTGGCGCCGTGCCGGTCGGCCATGAGCTTGGCGATGTGCAGGCCCAGCCCAGAGCCGGCCAAATCGGTCACGTTGCTGCCGCGCTCAAAAGCCTCCCAGATCCGCTCGCGATCCTCCGGGGGAATGCCGCGGCCGTAGTCACGGATGCGGATCAACACCGCCCCTTCGGTTCGCACAGCGGTGGTTTCAATCGGGGTTGCGAGCGGAGAGTAAAGCGCGGCGTTGGTCAAGAGATTGTCAATGATGTGGCGGAGGATGCGCGCATCCCCCACGCCGAGCAGCGTCGGTTCGGGACAATTGAAGCTGAACTCGTGTCGGCTGCGATCTGCCAAGCGGGCTTCCTCGACGAACCCCCGCACCAGCGATGCCAGGTCCACGGGCACCGGCGCGAAAGGTTCCTTGCCGTTCTCTGCACGGCCAATCACCAGCACCTCTTCGAGCATAGCCGTGATGCGTTGGGCCGAGCCTTGGATCAACTCGAAAAGCACGTTACGCCGGGTTTCCGGAAGCTGGGCAAAGTGCTGTTGCAACATCTCCGCCGAAGCCGCTGCCACCGACAGCGGGTTGCGAAATTCATGGGATACGAACGAAATGAAGCGGCTTTTCAGCCGGTTGAGCTGCTGTTCCCGTTCCAAGGCGAGCCGGGCCTGCTCTTGGGCGTGCAGGCGTAGCAATACCGCGCCAGCCTGCGCCGCGAGCGTTTCCAGGTCGGCCTGCTGTTCCGCCGAGCAAACCTCGGGGCGGGCGGCGGCCAGGAGCAAGCAGGCGTTCATTTCCAGTTGCCCGGGTAGCGGCAGGAGCGCGGTCACCTGCCCGTCGGACGCAGCCGGGTCAGCGAGCAATCCGGGCAGCTCCACGAGGCGCGCGAACACCGGACGCGAACCGCTCAGCATGGCACCGAGCGGCGAGTGGGTCGGGACCGAGCGAACAAGCTTCGGCCAAGAGTCGGGCAGTTGCTCCAATTCCGTCAGGACGAAATCGGCCTCGGGGCCGTCGCGCTGAAACAGCCCGCCACCGTCCATGCCGGCCAGCTCCAGTGCCCCGGCCACGAACCGTTGCAGGAGGTCGGGCACGGTGGCCGCCAGGGCAATGCTCAAAGCCGCCTCGCGTTGCGCCTCGCGCCGGTGCTCCGACTGCTTGCGCTCATTGATCGGGAGCGCGCTGAAGAGTACGCCGCTGACGGCTGGGCCGTTGCCATAAACCGGCGCGTAGAAACACTCGAACCAGACTGCCGGCCCGCCGCAGGCTGAAAAATCCCGCTCCACGCGGATGGTTTCCCCGGCGAGCGCCTGGGCGAAGTCCCGGTCGAAGTCGGCCCGATCCCCCGGCCGCACGAAGTCGTAGATCAAGCGACCGACCCGCAGTTCCTCGCCGAAGACCGTCCGCGCCCGCCGTTGGCCGATCTCGTTGAACGCCTGGATCCGGCCTTCCCAGTCCAGAAAAAGGAAGCTGTGCAGGGTGTTGGCGAAGATGGCCTGGAGGCTGGCGAGGAACTTGCGCAACGCCTGCTCATTTTCTTTGCGCTGGGTGATGTCCTTGAAAGAAACGGCGACGCCGTCGGCCACCTTGACCGCCATATTCCGGAACCAGCCGCGGTTACCCGGCGGATGGCATTCCAGTTCCACATCATGCGGCTGGCCGGTTTCCACCACCCGCGTGTAACGGTCAAACAACTCCCGCGCCTGCGGATCGTCGGGCGAGTCTTGCCGGAGCCGTCGGCCCACGAGTGCGGCGTCGCCCCGCTGGAGCATCCGTTCCGCTGCGGGATTGGCGTAAGTCCACTCAAAGTCCTCGATCTGTCCCGCCGCGTTGCGGAGGCAACGCAACTGCGTGAAGCCATCGAGGGACAACTCCTGAAACACGCGGAATCGCTCCTCGCTGCGTTGTAGCGTCTTCCGCAATTCCGAGGTGTTCCCCCGCCGTTTTGCTTCTTTTGGTTTCATGTTTTTCAGTGCTCCTCGTTTTCGTCAACCGCAACGCAGCGCGCAGACAAACCGGGCACCCGCCCCCGGTTTGGGCACGCATTGCAGGCTGCCGCCCAAGGCTCTTGCCAACCGGCTGGCCACGGCCAGCCCCAGCCCGGCACCCGCGGCTTGACCCGCGTTGCTGCCGCGTTCAAACGGCTCAAAAATCCGCGCCCGATCCGCCTCCGACACGCCGATGCCTTGGTCGTCCACTTCGAGGAAAATCCCCGCGTCGCGAAGCTCCAGCTTCACCGTGACCGGTGTGCCCGCCGGCGAGTAACGCAGCGCATTGTCCAGGAGCACCTGTAGGATTTGCCCGAACAAAGCGCCGTCCACCGCCACGTCCCAAGGTCCAGCCGTCGGCGCGAAGTGGATGGGATGGCGCGCTGCGTCGGCTTCCCGGGCCGCCGCGATGACCCGCTGCGTCAAGCCGCGCAGGTCAATCGTTGGCGGGGCCGCGACGGCCAGCGATCCGGCTGTCTGACCGAGCGTGGTCAGGCCATCGAGAATCGTGATGACGCGCCGGGAAGATTGCACCATGAGGTCGAGCAATTCCTGGCGGCGGGCCTCCGGCAACCTTTCGAGGTGGCCTTGCAAGAGTTCGGCGGCTCCGATGGCCACCGCCGCCGGCGTGCGGCATTCATGCGCCAGCACGCCGAACAATTGTTGCTGCAATTCAGCCGGGGACGAGCCGGGCGTCTGGCTTTGGCGCAATTCCTCTTCGGCATTCAGTCGGCGCAACGCCACCCCCGCCTCGGCGGCCAGAGTTTCCAGGAGCGCGACCGTGGCCGCTGCGGGCCGGGCGTGGCGCGCAAAACCGACCAGGAACCAAGCGTCCCGCGCTCCGTCCCGGCGGATCGGAATCAAGCCCAGCAACTCCGTCGTATGGGCGGCGTCGGCGGAAACGTCCGCGCCCACCAATTCCCACACGCTCGCGAAAATCGGTGCCCCGCCTTGGGCACGCTTCCAACCCGGCATCGGCGAGCGCAACGGAGAGGCGACCGCCTTTAGGCCGGGATCCATTCCGGTGGCGGTGACAAGCACGAGATCGCCGGTGGCGGGGTCCGCCAGGTAAAGACCGCCGAAGTCCGCGCCGGCCAGTTCGTGGGCCGCCGCCAAAAAAATCTCCACCACGGCCGCCGCGGAATCCGCCTGCTGCCAGGCCACGGCACTCTGCCGGCGGCGGGCTTCCCGTTCCTCCAGCCGTCGGTGTTCGAGAAGTTTCTGCTCGCTCACATCCCGAATGGTCAGCAGCACGCCAGCGGCGTGGCCGCCCACGCTGCCGACCGGGGCGTAACAAAGGTGGAACGACCGCTCTTCGGCCGGCCCGCCGGGCAGCGTGAGGTCGAACTCCACCAAGCGCCCGCTCCGGGCTTGCTGGAAGTTGCGATTGAAGTCGTCCAAATCCTTCTCGGCGACGACCAGGTACATGGACTTGCCGTCTTCCAGTTCGCGGCCAAAGACGGTGCGGGCCAAGCGGGAGGCCAGTTGGTTGAAGGCCCGGATGCGGCCGTCCAATTCCAGCAGCAGGAATCCGCACGGCAGATTTTCCGCCACGGTGCGCAGGGCCGACTCCGAATCGCGGAGGGCGTCCTCGCGCCGCTTGCGGTCGCTGATGTCGGTGAGCGTCAACACCACGCTGGCCACCTGGCCGGATTCGTCGGTCAACGGCGCGGACGACAGGAGGCAATCACAGAAGCCGCCCTCGCGGCGGAGAAACCGACATTCCAACGTCTCGCTCACGCCCGCCAGCCAGCGCCCCCAAGCCTGTTGCATCGCCGGCAGATGCTCCGGCGTCACCCGCTCATGAAACGGGCGCTTGGACAGTTGTTCCCAATCGTTGCCGAGCAACTCCGTGACGAAGGGATTCACTGCCAGCGTGGTGGCATCCGCGCGGATCACCCACAGCCCAACTCGCATCGTATCGGCCAGCCGGCGATAGCCCGACTCGTCACGCTGGGTGCCTTGCTCCAACAACCGGCGCTCGGTGACATCCTGCACAAACGCCACCGTCGCCAGCGGAACGCCACCGTCCTGACCGCCGATCACCGTGGCGTGCCAGAGGAACACCCGCTCCTGTCCGTCCCGGCGCACGACGCGAGTTTCGGCCAACTGGACCGGCTCATCGGGTGACGAGCGCGCCAGCTTGGCCAGCGACTCGCTCCGTTGCCCGGCGGGGAAGAGCAGGCCCAACTCGCGCCCCAACAAGTCGGCGGGGCGATAGCCGGTAACGCGTTCAAAAGCCCGGTTGATCTGGCTCACCCGCCGGGCCGCGTTCCACACGATGACCGGGGCAGCCAGATGCCCCAGCACCCGCTCGAAATGCGCCAGCTTGCCGGCGGTGACCGTTTCGTCGCGCAGCCGCGCCGTCACATCCGTGGCGGTGCAGATCATCCCGTCGTAAATGCCCTCGCGGCACTGCGGAATAAGCCAGCCGGACACCAGCAGCGACCGGCCCGAACCATCGGCCAGCGGCAGCCCTTCGTAGCGGGTAGGCTTAAGTGCGGTGCGCGCCCCGGCGTACGCCGCAGCGAAGCGCCCGCTGGGATCGGTGGGGAAATCCTGATCCCCGCGTTGTCCGGCGATGCCCGGCGTCGGCGTGGCCACCAACTCGGCAAGGGCCGGGTTGGCATAAACCACCACGTCCAGGGCGTTGGTCAACCAGACGCCATCGCGCAGCCCGTGCAGGATGGCCACGCACTGGGCTTCCTGCGAAACCTCGGAAACTTTGCCCGACGTCAACTCCGCCAGCGGCGTAACGATCTCCAAGACCCCAGCCAGTGCCCCTTGCTCGCCGATGATGGGACTGGCGGAAACCAAGGCCGCCACCCGCATCCCGTCGGCGCGCAGAAAGCGACAGGGAAAAGTCTCGCTCAGCCCGGAGAGGCGCCGGCCCCAAGCCTGCTGGGCCACGGACAAATCTTCCGGCGCGATATTTTCCAGCGCCGGCCGCTGCCGGAGTTCCTCGGGCGTGCGGCCCAGCATCTGAGCCAGACGCGGATTAGCGAACACCAGCAATCCGCCAGCATCCACGATGCGAATGCCGGCGGGGGCCAGGTCAAAAAGGCTGCGGAAATCCTCCGGTGAAAGGGCGGCCCCGGCGGCCGACTCCGCGGGCGTAGCCACGTTCCCAGCCGGAACACTTCCCGCCGCACCGTTGCCGAAGCCCGGTTTCTTGGGCGTGGCGGACGGCGCGAGCAAGTGCGCTACAGACTCAGGCTGATCGCGTTGGCCGGGTGTTTGCACAAAGCTGGTAACCTCCGGCATAGTCCTACCCTCTCGCCCGCATTTCAAGGTGTTTGTCGCCGAAGATCCGCGGTGGGCGCATCGCAGTTGCCGGCAGCGTGGAACTGCCGCTCCCATTGGCACCCGGCTTCAGCCGGGTGAGGACCAACGCGGTGGGGCAGAACGGTTGCAACCGTTTTGCCTGCCTGTCCGGCGCGGGCAACCCCCTTAACCCGAATTCCGAAGTCGAGTGATGAATGACGAATGACGAATGACGAATGGAGCCAGTAAACCGAATGACGAATCGCCGCCGCCGGAGGTCTGGTTCTGTGCCGAGTCTCGCGTCGCGTCCAACCAAGAATGCAGCGGGTTTCGGGCTTCGAACTTCGTCATTCATTCGTCATTCGTCATTCATCACTCGGCTTCGGAATTCGGGCTTAACCGCGCTATGTCGCTGCGTTAACTTTTGCCCACTTCTACTGCATAGCTACGGCTTAACCAGTGTGCTCCACCGCCCCGCCGCCCCGCTTCTCGGCTCCATGCCCGGAGATAGTTCGGAGGCGCAGTTGCCACCGCCCCCCAGGCCGGCCTGGCCCGGTCCAGCGTCGCTGCGTTTCGGGCGCGTTTCGGGTTTCGGATTTTGAAGTTTGGATTTAACCTGCCGCCGTGCTTGCGCAACTCACAGAACAGCTCGGCCGCAGTCAGGCGTTGGACGCGGACCAAATCCACGCGGCCGTCGCTCAGTTGGTGGACGCGTCCGTCGCCGCCGAGACGAAGGCGGATTTTCTCACCGCCCTCGCCCGCAAAGGCGAGACGCCGGAGGAAATCGCCATGTTCGCCCGCGAATTGCGCGCCCGGGCCGTGGTACCGCTACTCGATCCGGCGTTGCGGTCGCGGGCGATCCTCGACGTAGTCGGGACCGGCGGCGACCGGTTGAGCACCTTCAACATCTCGACCACGGTGGCCATCCTGTGCGCGGCGGCGGGAGTGACGGTGGCCAAGCACGGCAATCGCGCCAGCACTTCTCCCACCGGCAGCGCGGATGTGATGGAGGCGCTGGGCATCCCCTTTGACCAAGGGCCGGAGGACGCGGCGCGGCGGTTGAGCGCGCACGGCTTCGCGTTCTTTTTCGCGCCGAATTATCACCCGGCGTTCCGACACATCATTCCGGCGCGCAAGCTCTGCGCCGCGCGCGGCCAGGGCACAATCTTCAATTTCCTCGGCCCGCTGCTGAATCCGGCGCGACCCAGCGCGATGCTGGTGGGCGTGTCGCGGCCGGACCTATGCGAACCGCTGGTGCGCGTGCTCCAGTCGCTCGGCGTGAGCCGGGCGATGGTCGTCTGCGGCGCGGTGCCCGGCCCGGCCGGCGACCCGCCGCAGTTTCTCGACGAGCTTTCGCCGCTCGGCCCGACGACGATTGCCGAATTTTACCAAGCAAGGGCGCTGGCCATTTCCACGCTGTCGCCTGAACTGTTTCCGGTGCAACCAGCGACCCTGGCCGACCTGCGCGGTGGCGACCGTGACGTGAACGCCGCCATCATCCGCCGCGTTTTGCGCGGCGAGGAACGCGGGCCTAAGCGCGAGGCCGTGCTGCTCAACGCGGCGGCGGCGTTGTTCGTAGCTGATCGCGCGCGGTCGCTTGGCGACGGCTGGGAGCTGGCCGCGGCGGTGATTGACGACGGCCGGGCCGCCGCCAAACTGGCGGAGTTGGGCGGGGGAATCTGAAAGCCGAAACCCGCATTCCCGCAACCCGCAAGCAGCCCAAAATCCGAAGGCCGAAAAGCACTCCTGCACACCGCCGGGAGGAGGGTGCTGCGTAAGGCCAAGCGGCCCGGCGATTCAGGCTTCGGAATTCGGGTTGAATTGCTACGGCTGAACCTCCAAGGTGACGACGACGCGGGCGTGGAATCTCAAGTCCTTGGAGCGGGTGATGGCGCGTTGCTTGATTTCATTCCACGAGAGCGGCATCGGGGCGCGGCGGGCCATGGCGACGGACGGAAACGGAGCCTGCTTCTCGCCATCGAGGATGTGACCACCACCTTCGGCACACGCTACCCGTAGGCAAGGCATTCGCATCTCGGAGATCCGGGTCGCTGGCACCAAGTTTTCACTGAGCGACAGTGTCATGGTCGAACCATCCCGCACTATCCTGGCGAAACAAGACAGATCTCACGTCCGCCGGCAGCTATCCAAGCTCTCCCGTGGTGCCATGCCTGACCCGTGCCACGGTTTCCCCCAGCGCTACGCTTCTTCGACGACCCTCCAGCCGAGGGCGTCGGCCAAGGCTTGGATCGGCTCCTTGAGGTCGCCGTAGAAGGTGACGCGGTGCCAGCCCCAGCGGTCCCACTGGGTGAAGAGTTTCTCGAGGTCGCCCACCGGTTCGGCGCAGAGCTTCGTGCGGCAGGCGCGGTCGTCTGGGTCGTTGTCCACAGCCTTGCCGCGGTGGAAGAGAATTTCCTTCCGGCTTTGCTCGAATTCCAGCGTAGTGGTCATGTAGCCCACCGGCAACACGGAGCGCACGGACGCACCCTGGCGGTCCTCGGAGTGAGTGAGGATTTGGAACGGGTTCGCCTGGCCCTGCGGTCCGAAGGCGCGGTTCGCCGCGACGCAATGGGCGTAGATGATCTGCCGCTTCGAGGTGTCAATGACCGGGTCGGAGATGTAGCCGGGCCGGCCTTGCGTCAGGATCATGCCGGCGACCATGGTCGAGGCGGAGCGCACGTCGCACTCGCAACCACCGACGAGGGCCTCGTTGTTCAATTCGTGAAAGCCCAGGCACGGGTAAGCGTGGATGTGCCCGCCGTAGAAGCCGCCGAGGCAGTTCACGGTGATGCCGTTGGCGCCGTGCTTCTTCATCACGACTTTCATGCCCAGATACATCGCGGCTGAGTTTTCGAGCGTCTCTCTCGACACGCCGATGACCTTGCTCGCAGTCTTCTCCCAGCGATCCGCGACGGCGCGGGACTCGTCCTTGTCCGCCACTTTCCAAGCGTCGTTGATTTCGGCGAACGGCACGTTGACGACCTGGATGCCCATGATATCTCCGGCGGGGCCAGATTCCTCACCACGCACGGCGAGGATTTTGGACTCCTTGAACCGGCGGAGACATTCCTCCGCTGAGAGGCACTTGAGGTCGTCGGGCTTGCAGGCGAGGTTGCCCGCCTTGGGGGTGGCTTTCAGCCGGACCTGGGCGGTGGCGGCGACAAAGTCGGCGGGCGAGCCGCCCTTTTTCACCACCTGAAAACACTTCACGGCCTCGACCAAGTCTTTGATATCCGACGACGCCACGAAGCCGATGTTGGACGCTTTGTTGCGAATGAACCCGGCGGTATAGACGAGAAACCCGCCGCTGCCGCCGAACTGGAAGTCAGCGTAAAGCACCGGCTTGCCCGACTTGGCCAGCGTCTGCACCACTTGGTTCCAGCAGTTCATCTGGTAAACGAGGTAGCCGTCCATGCCCCCTGCGGCTTTGTCGTCGTCGAGGATCTTCTTCGCCTGCGCTTCGCCGGCGGCCAGAGTGGGGATGAACTCGAAGCCTTGGCAGCGCTGGGCCAGGGTTGTGTTTATGCGCTCCATCACCGGGCCGAAATCGAAACCCTTGTTCGGCCAGTCCGGGCCGGTCTGCTTCTCGCCGTGCAGGGAATACACGATCCGGATGCGGGTCTTGCCAGTCGGTTCGGCCGCGCCGAGCCAGCCGGGGGTGGTGAAGTATCCGAGTGCGCTGGCAGCGGCAGCACCGCTGGCCGCGAGGAAGTTGCGCCGGTTTATGGGGCAGCACGCACAACCGGAAAACAGTTCTTGGTCTTTCATAATTCGTCTTTCGTCAGCTTAGTGTGTTTCACAATGGTGGCTTCGGTTTTCAGACGCTCGCGGCGGGCAGGTGAATTCAATCGGAATTCCGCAAGCCGATTCGGATACCAAAGGGATTGCTTTTTCCGAAAAACCAGCTAGAACAAAGTCATGCAACGCACATTGCTCCTCGCCTTTATCTGTTTTGGCTGCCTCGGCTTCACCGGTTCGCTCCTGGCCCAGGAAAGCGTCCCCATGCCCAAACCCGATCAAGAGGCCGTGCGCGCGGCCGAAGCCTGGCTGGCCTTGGTGGATGCGGGGAAATACGCGGAAAGCTGGAAGGCCGCCGCCTCCTACCTCAAGAGCGTCGTGAAAGAAAAGAAGTGGCTGGCCACCATGGCACCCGTCCGCAACCCCCTTGGCAATGTCATCTCGCGCAAGCTCAAGTCGTCCGAGTTCACTCGCGAACTGCCCGGCGCGCCCGACGGCCAATACTTCGTAATCCAGTTCACCACCCAATTCGCCAACAAAACCTCCGCCATCGAGACCGTCACGCCCGTGAAGGACAAGGATGGACAGTGGCGCGTGTCGGGCTACCTTATCAAGTAATCGCAGTCCACATTCAACCCGGTGCCCAATATGAAACGCTTGTTCACTCTTCTCGCGCTGGCCGGTGCTGGTGCCGTCTGGGCGGAAACGCCGCCTACGAACACCCAGGCCCTGACCGCAACCAATACCCTGCCGGTGGTCACTCTGTCGGCCACCACCACCACTGGTGAGGTCAATGAAATCCGCCGACGGCGGGCGGTTTACAGCGGCAGCGTCGTGCAGGTCATCAAGACCCACCGCGTCCTGGACCTCATCAACCCCTTCGCCCCCGCAGCCGCCGGCTCCGGCGTAGGCAACACTGCGCTGGACCCGGTCACTGGAAAGGCGGTAGGCCTGAAGTTCTTCGCGGTGTCCTACTAATCCGGGAGTGCCAGCGGCGCGGCCATGAAACCAACGTGAACCGGGCGCACCGAAAGGCTTCGTCCCTTTCGCGGCACCGCGAAAGCGTAGCGTCCACGGCTGGGAAGGTGGGCCGAGACTAAGACAGGCCGGGAGCTTGAAGAGAGTGGAGTGGCGGCGAAAAACGCGCGAGGAGCTTGTCTGGTGGCTGCCATGTTCGAACTCGTTTCACCCTTCGCCCCCGCCGGTGACCAACCGCAAGCTATTGCTAAGCTGACGGAAGGTCTGTCGTCCGGCGCGAAGCACCAAGTTCTCCTCGGCGTCACTGGCTCCGGCAAGACCTTCGCCATCGCCAATGTCATCCAGAACGTGAACAAGCCCACGCTCGTCCTCTCGCACAACAAGACACTGGCGGCGCAGCTTTACGCGGAGTTCAAAGGCTTCTTCCCCCGGAACGCGGTGGAATACTTCGTCTCTTACTTCGACTTCTACCAACCGGAAGCCTACATCCCACGCACGGATACGTTCATCGAGAAGGACTCTGCCACTAACGACGACATCGAGCGGCTGCGGCTCTCGGCGATGAGCAGCCTGTTTGCGCGGCGGGACGTGGTGGTGGTGGCCAGCGTCTCCTGTATCTATGGCATCGGCAGTCGCGAGGACTACGAGGCAATGCTGATCCATGTTGCGGTGGGGGCGGCGCTGACGCGGGAGCAGTTCCTTAGTCGGTTAGTGGACTTACAATACACGCGCAATGACATCGAGTTCCAGCGCGGCCAGTTCCGAGTGCGCGGCGACGTGGTGGAAATGTGCCCCGCCTACCGGGAGGACGCGCTGCGGATCGAATTCTTCGGCGAGGAAGTCGAGCGCATCACGCGCTTCGATCCACTTACCGGCCATAAGATCGAAACCTTGAACTCAGTGACCGTGTTTCCCGGTAAACAGTTCGTCACGCCGCCGGAGAAGCTGAAGCCGGCCATCCTAGCCATCCGCGCCGAGTTAGGCGAACGCATCGCGTGGTTCGAGAAGAACGGCAAACTGCTTGAAGCCCAGCGCATCAAGATGCGCACCGAGTACGACCTGGAGATGATGCAGGAAATGGGCTTCTGCTCCGGTATAGAGAACTATTCCCGTCATATCGCTGGCCGCGCCCCCGACGCGCAGCCTTGCACGCTAATGGATTTTCTGCCGAAGGATTACCTGTTAGTCATTGATGAGTCGCACGCCACCGTGCCACAGATCGGCGGAATGCACGCCGGCGACCGCTCACGTAAGACGACCCTTGTGGAATACGGCTTCCGGCTGCCCAGCGCGCTGGACAACCGCCCGTTGCGCTTCGAGGAATTCCAGTCCATGCAAGGCCAGACGATCTACGTCAGCGCCACGCCCGGCCCGCGCGAATTGGAATGGGCGAAAGGCTGTCTCACTGAGTTAGTCGTCCGCCCGACCGGCCTGATTGACCCCCGGATTACTCTCAAGCCGCTCGCCGGCCAGATTGACGATCTCATCGAGGAAGCGCGGCGGCGCGTCGAACTTAAGGAACGCGTCCTGGTAACTACTCTGACTAAGCGCACGGCCGAGGAACTAACCGATTACCTGCGCGACGTCGGCATCAACGTCCGCTATCTGCACAGTGAGATTGACGCCATTGAACGGGTGGAGATACTGCGCTCTTTGCGCAAAGGCGAGTTCGACGTGTTAGTCGGTATCAATCTCTTACGGGAAGGTCTGGACTTACCGGAAGTCTCGCTCGTCGCCATCCTTGACGCCGACAAGGAAGGCTACCTCCGCAGTGCCACCAGTCTTATCCAAACGGCGGGCCGCGCCGCGCGCCATCTGAACGGCGAAGTCATTCTTTACGCCGACGTGCAGACGCAGAGCATCCAGAAGTTTCTGGTGGTCTCCGATTACCGCCGGCAAAAGCAAGTCGCCTATAACAAGGAACATAACATCACACCCCGCAGCGTGGTCCGGGCCGTGGAGGAAAGCCTGGTGGTCCGCGCCACCCACCGTGGGGAAGCTGCCGCCTTACTGCACGAAGGCGGCGACCTCGACGTTACCGAAACCCTGCGCGAACTGGAGGAAGAGATGCTTTCCGCCGCGTACAACCTGGAGTTTGAGAAAGCCGCCCTCCTGCGCGATCAGGTCAAGGAACTCAAGCGCCAGTTCGGGCAAGCCAGCGGGCCGGCGAACGTGCCCGCAACAACGGCTGCAACGGCGGTAAACTATCGGAAGGGAAAGAAACGGCGGTGACCAGCGTTGGTAGGAGACGAGGTAACGAGGTGGGAACATCCTTCTCGCCCGAACGGAGGAAACCGGAAAGGCTCGGACACTACCTGTGGACAATCAATTGGCTCCGGCTAAGTTCGATGAACGGGTGCTCGACCAGGATACGCAAGAGCGACTCCTCGTGCCGGACGAAGAGGGGCGCATCTCAACACCTGAGGCTGTCTGGGCAAGGATTTTCTTGGGGGCGGCACATGGGTCAGGCGGTGACGGCGTTGGGGCTTTTGCGATGGGCCAGTTGGCGCAGATAGGTCGCC
>CAINDV010001173.1 GCA_903847485.1 uncultured Verrucomicrobiota bacterium | reverse complement strand
GTCGTCCTCTCAGACCAGCTACCCGTCTTAGCCTTGGTGAGCCGTTACCTCACCAACTAGCTGATAGGCCGCGGGTTTATCCTAAAGCGCCAGGCCTTGCGGTCCCCGGCTTTGAGTCTCAGGCGATGCCGCCGAAGAATCACATCCGACATTAGCTCCGATTTCTCGGAGTTATTCCAAACTTTAGGGCAAATTGCCCACGTGTTACGCACCCTTCCGCCGCTAAAACCAGCAAATATTGCTACCCGCTGATTCCCGCTCGACTTGCATGTCTTATCCACGCCGCCAGCGTTCGTTCTGAGCCAGAATCAAACTCTCCGTATATTATAACGTTAGTCTGAGTCCTGCCCAACCAGAAGGTTGGGCAACTTTTTTTGGTTAAACTCTTCAGAGCCAGTCACTAACTGACTGACCATGAAGGGGCTCTCACTTATCGCACAATTCAATTTTCAAAGAGCGTTGGATCTTGCGATCCAAAACCCGGTCCCACGCTAGGGGACAAAAAACCGAGCGCCTAACTCGTTACCACTGCCCGGCGTCTCAGCCACCGCAACCGGTCGTTGAGACTAGCTCACCGCATTTTATTGTCAACTGCTTTTTGCGAACGCAACCTGCGGAGCACGCGAAGCGGACGTGAATCTACACGACTCCTCCGAATGTGCAACATCTTTTTTAAAATATTTTCACCGCCACGTTGACTCAGGATAAATGTTGTCGGAGGGGGGGACAAGGCATCCAACAATGCGTGTTGCGGTGCGATCAAAACTGGAATAATGAGGGGGCAGCCGATGTTTTGCTTGATGCGCGCTGCCACAGGAACGCAAAGTTACCCCGCTTCAGCGGAGGATAGGGATCTGCTGGGACGCAACTCGAGCGCCGCCTGAAGCCTGATAAACGGGCCCGGCGGGCGGCCTCACGGCGGCCCGGCTCGCCCTGGCCGGTATCAGTTTCAAAGCGATAATATCCACCTTCCTGCTTGCTTGGGCCGATGGAAAACTGCCATTCGATCACCGCGTCACCACCCCACTGATCCGCCCGCTTTTCGCCCAAACCCGCACCGGCTGGCTTTCGCCTGAGGCCATCCGAAAAGGTAGTTGGCTCTGGCGTCTCGGATTCCAGACATCGAAATATTAGATAGCCGTGTATAATACACTTTACATTAGGGACTTACGTACGTATTATGCACGCATGACCAGCGTGCCTGCCCTTCCGTCCCAACCGCTCCCGCAGTTGTTCCTCTCACCGGTGGATTCCGACTTGCACACCTTTTTGCGCGAAGTCCACCGGTTGGCCGAGTTTGAACCCGCCATCCTGCCCCAGATCGAGGCCGATCTCGATGCCCATGGCCTGCACAAGAAACTACTGCGCCAAGCCGACCGCCGCTTCTTCGCCGAACGCACTGCCGACCTGCTCCCTCTCCCCAGCCTGACGCCGACGACACGCGCGGTCACTGCGCCCAGTCCAGCCCTGGCCGTCGGTCGCCCACGGCTGGCGGCTTACGCGGTTTTCCTATTCTTGATGCTGCGAGGACGCGATGGCGGTTGCAAGGATCAGACCGCACGCCTGCTGCTGGAAGAGTCCATGACCCTGCGCTGCTGGCTGGAAAATCTCGGCCTGAAGCTACCCGCCGCCAGCACGCTCAGCGACAACCTCAACGCCGTGAGCCACGCCACGCAAGACTTCATCCACCAGGCGCAATTGCGCTTCATCGTGGCGGAGGGTCTGGATGATTTCACCAGTCTTTACCTCGACAGCACCGCCATCGCCGCCAACACCGAGTGGCCGACGGATTCAGGACTCATCACCAAATTGATCGAGCGGATATGTCGCGCCAGCAGCAAGTTGGAACGTTTCGGCCTGCCCAATTTTCCACCCGCCGGCCAAGCGGAATTGCAAAGAGACCTGCGCCGAATGCATCGGGAAATCAGTTTCACCGCCGGCAAACCCAAGCGCCAGAGCCAGACCAAGCAACTCTATCACCAACTGCTGCGCCGCGGCGGGCGCGCCGCCAAACGCTTCACCCGCGAACTGGCGGCGGCGACACGCGCCCTGGACGCCACCACGCAACTGCCTCCCAGTAAACGAACTCTGGCGATAGCGTTGCTCGCGCAGATCGAGGAGGACATTCGCGCCATTGGGCAAGTTACGCACACCTGTCGCCGCCGGGTGTTCGCGCAGGAAACCGTGCCCAGCGCCGAAAAGCTCGTCAGCCTCAGCGACGGCGACGCGGCCTTCATCATCAAAGGCGGGTGGGACACGCAGGTCGGCTACCGTCCCCAACTGGGCAAAAGCGGACAAGGCTTCGTCAGCGCGCTGCTCGTGCCGCTGGGC
>CAINDV010001172.1 GCA_903847485.1 uncultured Verrucomicrobiota bacterium | reverse complement strand
TCCGGTGCGGCTATTCCCGATTGCCGCGCGGTTATCGCCCGCTGCCGCACGGCAATCGGCAATTGCCGCACGGTTTCCCCCCGTTCCCGCGCCCGGCTGCGCCTGCCGGACACGGGTATTCCCACGGCGCAAACCATTGAAATACAATACTATGCCTAAATCTGACTGGCTCCCGCCCCGCGATGGGGATTTCCGTGACTGGCTCGAACGCGCCGCCGGCGCGCTCCCCGGCCTCAAAACCACGCTCAGCCTCGCCGACGCCGACGTGGCCGCCCTCACCGGCGACCTTGCCAAGTTCAAGGCCGACCTGACCACCCTGGACGCCGCCAGCGCCGCCTACGATGCCGCCGCCAAGACCAAAAAGGCCGACCGCGCCACCATCGAGGCCCGCGCCCGCGCTCTGGCTCGCCGCATCAAGGTGGCCCCCGGCTACACCGAAGCCATCGGCAGCCAACTCCGCATCCTGGGCACCGATGACACCACCGATCTCACCAGCGCAAAACCCACCCTAACCGCCACCGCCAAGCCCGGCGGCGCCGCCGAGATCGTCTTCAACAAGAGCAAGAGCGACGGCGTGAACATCTACTCCCAACGCGAGGGCGACGCCGGTTGGGGCTTCCTGGCCCGCGACACCGAAAGCCCCTACGTGGACAACCGCCCCTTGCTGGCCGCCGGCAAACCCGAAACCCGCCGCTACCGCGCCATCTACGTCCTCGGTGACGAAGAAACCGGCCAGTTCAGCGACGAAATCACCGTGACCACCGCGCCATAAACCGCCAATTGACCCACCCTTGTAGGAGCCGAGGTAACGAGACTCAAACAACAAAAACAGTCAGAGCCTCCTTACGTCGGCTCCTACAAGACCTTGAAAAAGCAACGAAACCCGGTAGCGTTTTCCGACGGCGATAATAGAACGACCACGATGGACTTTCAGAATCCTGTAGGTGCCGACGTGAGGAGGCTTGGTTTGCCCGGCGCGCCAGCCTCCTTACGTCGGCTCCTACAGGGGCTTGAAAGCTCCGCCTGTGAGATCCGGGTGGGGTCGCGTGCCGACACAATTCCAATTCAAATATGAAAACAAACATCATGCTGACGGCCGCTGGCCGTTTGAACCTAAACCTCCACCGCTGGCTGCCCTCGTGGCCGGGCACGGGAAGGCGGGCGCTGCTCCGCGCCGGCCTGACTTTGATCGCTGCCGCCGCGCCTTTGGTGCCTGGCCCGGCGTGGGGCCAGCTAAATCAGGTAGCCAACTGGACCGGCGGGAATACCAGCCCACACGGCCTGTGGGGCGACCCCGCCAAGTGGGATGAGGGCATCGTGCCGATCAACAACGCTGGCACTAATTTCACCGTCCTCGTGCCGGGCGGCTCCGGGGTGGACTTCAACCGGGGCACGAGCAATTTCATCCAGGCGTTCAGCTTGGGGACGGATGCTGAGCTTTACTTTGGGCCGGGGCAGACGCTCACGGTCAACGGCGACGCGGAACTCGGTGGCCTCATCTCAGCGACCGGCACCAACAGCGCCTTCTGGTCTCTGGCAACCAACGCCATCTTCTCTCTCTATGGCTACCCGCGGCTGCTCGCCAGCCAGAGCGGCACCGTGGGGACGAGAATCAGCAGTTACTTGTACAACTGGGACAACCTGGCTGTAAGCCGCACGATCATGCAAGCAGACGGCCCCGGCTCGCTCCTGGAGCTTTCCTACCTGCGAACCCTTCAAGTGCAAAGCGGCTATAGCTGGGACTCTCTCCTTCCTCGGCGGATCAATGCTCAGAACGGAGGTCGGGTTGATCTCTCCAAGCTCGTCCGGATTGAGAACCAAACGGGCGGCGCCATAACTCACTCTGAACCGAAGAACGCCCTGGAATTCAACGTCGAAAGCGGTGGGGATCTCGACCTGCGCTCTTTGGAAGAGATCGCCGGTTACTCGACCAAGTTCAACCTCCAGGTTCCATTCTTCTCGTTGCCCGCCCTGGATCATGCCACCCACACGACTTTCAACCTCTCGCCTGGCGGCACGGTAGCGGCCACCAACCTGGAGTGGCTCTCTGGCTGCATGTTAAACCTTTCCACGAACGCCAGTTTTGTGGCCCCGGAGCTGTTCTCACTCGCAAGCAGCGTGGTGAACCTCGCGACGAACGCCTCGCTGGTAGCTTCCAACCTCGTTGAGTTTGAAGACAGCCGGGTGGCGCTCGCTCCAGGCCAGAACTTCTGGACCGGCCCCCTCCTCAACATTGACAACGCGAGGCTGAGCGTGAGCGGCGGGCAGGTCTTGAGCAACATTGTCGCCGCGAGCGCCCGCCACACGATCAGCGATCCCGTGACAATTTGTGAAGCGGACGGGGTTGGTTCACGGTTGGGTTTATCGTCTCTGAGAACTCTGCAAGTGCAAAGCGACTTTACCTGGGACTCTATCAAGCCTCGCCGGATCATCGCGAAGAATGGGGGCCTAGTGGACCTGTCTGGCCTCCTCCGCATTGAGAACCAAGCAGGAGACCCCCCGACCAGGCTCGGGGAGCCGTTGAATTGCGCGGAGTTCAATCTCGAAACCAATGGCATCATTAACTTGGACTCGCTGGAAACCATCTCTGGCTATTCGACCAAGTTCAACGTGCGCTCTGGAACCTTGCACCTGCCGCAACTCCGGACGGCGACATACTCTTGGTTCAACCTGGCCGATGGGAAAGTGGCTGAGTGCCCTGAACTGCTTTCTCTAACTGGTTCCGGAGTGGTGGTTGGCAAAGCCGCAACTTTCAACGCCCCGAAGCTTGAGCAGCTTCTGGGATCGAAGGTGGTCATTGATTTCGCTGGCAGTAATCATGCGCCGGTTCTCACCACATTCGTGGATTCTTACGTCGCTTTGAGCGCTAACCGGAAGTTCACAACTGGCTCGCTGACCAACATTGACAATAGCCAGTTTCTTTTGAATGGCGTGGGTTTTGGCAGGGTGGCGGCGACCAACTATCACCACGACCAAACCCGATCCGAGACGATCTTCGAAGCTGACGGGAGCGCTTCGCTATTGGATTTGTCCACTATTCGGGCGATGCAAGTCGAGAGCGTCTCTTCCTGGGACGGTTCCTATCCCCGCCGTATCAACGCCAAGAACGAGGGCCGGGTGGACCTCTCCAACTTGGTGCGCATCGAGAACCAGACTGGCAGTGCAACGGATGTTGCCCAGCAGCCTTTGAATTGCCTCGAGTTCAATATTCAGACCAAGGGTTTGGTCAACCTGTCGTCACTCCAAGAGATCGCCGGCTACAACACGAAGTTCAACATCGGTGTGACCAATTTCCGATTGCCGGAACTGAGCAGCATCAGCCACACCGCCTTGAACCTTGATTACGCTGCGGATGTCGTCGCACCCAAACTGGGCACCGCCAACTATGCGACGTTGGACATTGCCTTCGGCGCTGGTATCGCTGCGCCTAAGCTCACCAATTTCATCAATTCCTCCGTCGTGCTGAGCCCCGGCAAAGGCTTCACCCACGGGCCAATCGTGAATTTCAATGGTTCGAAGATTCAGGTTCTGGGAGGGGAGACCTTTGCGGTCGCTGCGCCAAGCTACTACAGCGGGCGCAATGACAGCAGCGAGATCCTCAAGGCTGATGGAGAGGCCAACGGGGTGCGCTCCTACCTGGACCTGCGCAGCGTGTGGTCGGTCAACATGTACCGCGGCTCCATCGTAGCCAGCGGCCGGGGCATCGTGGATCTGTCGGGGGCCAGCCAAGTCATTGGGTCGTCCGGGAACTCGTCTTATTGGCAGGAGACGAAGGCCTACGGCGCGGGTGAACTGCGTCTGGGCGACGCGGTGGTCAGCGGCTACGCCCGGATCATGCTTCAAGGTGACAACGACCGGTTGGTGGCAACCGGTCTGGACTTGCGCTACCCGGCGAGGCTCAGCGTGGGCACCGGCGGCGAATTGGTGCTCCAGAAGAACTTCATCTTCGACAACACGACCGAGACGGACGTGGCTTTGGATAGCGCGGTGGTCCGGTTCGCGGGCATGGGCGGACAGACGCTCGAAGTCGGCGGGCGCGACAACGGCACCGGCGTCACTGCGGCCAACTTCGGCCTCGGCGTGCTGGTAGTCGGCGCACCCGGCCAACCCTCGACCGTGAAGCTGATGGACTTGCGGAACAACGGTCATCGTAACGGCACGGCCGGGTCCAACGAAGTGCTCTACCTCTACGGCACGAACGGCGCGAACGGTCTGCGCCTGCTGAACGGCTCCAAGCTGGTCTTGAACGGCCTGCGCGCTTACGCCCGCGTAGGCGGCACGATGACGTTGCTGAACAGTTTGATCCCGCCCGGCACAAACTCCGTGCGGTTTGACGAAGGCACCATCGTCAATGCGGCCGGCGGCGGCCCAGCCATTTTGGCCATGAACCCCAACAGCGCCGTGATTCCCTCAGTAAGCCAGGTGGAAGTCACTTTCGACATCCCGACGCAACCCGGCAGCTTCACCCCGGCAGACGTGACGCTCACCGGACCAGGCGGTGCCATCGCGGTGAGCGGGGTGGTCTCCATCGGGGGCAACGCCTACCGCATCAGCTTCCCGGCTCAGTCGGCGCACGGCACCTACACGGTGCGCGTCGGCCCGAACATCAGCGACCTCAGCGGGTTGGTGACGCAGATGGACCAGAACCAGAACGGTCTGCCGGGCGAGGCGGATGACGCCTTCACGGGCACCTTTGCCATTGATACCCAACCGGCGCAGATCGTGAGTGCCTGGGGCCTGCAAGGCGGCAACCGCATCGGCGTGCGCTTCAACGAGGCGCTCAATCCGGTCACCGCCACGAACGCAGCGAACTACCTGGTGAATGGCGTGGCGCCCGCCAGCGCGGCCTTCGGGCCAGACAGCCAATCCATCGTGCTGGCCATCGCCGGGGCGACGGTGGGGGAGACCTTCACGCTCAATGCGGTCAACGTGGGTGATGTGGTGAGCAACGCCGCCCCGAGCAGCGCGACGGGCCGCATCTCGCCTTTGACGCCACGGGATATTGTGGGTACGGTGGGCAGCAATCCTCGGGATACCGGCAGCACGGTGACGTTTGATGGAGTTGGGTTCGACACGACCGCAAGCGGGACGATTGGCGGAAGTCCGGATGGTTTCCAGTTCGTTTATGAGAACCGCCCCAGCGATTTCGACCTGAAGGTTCAGTTGGCGCGGCTGGATTGGAAGAGTTCCAACACGGAGGCCGGCCTGATGGCGCGCGAGTCGAGCGCGGGCAATGCACGCTTCGTGATGCTGGTCGCCTACCCGACGAACGGAGCGAACGTAATCCACCTGAACCAACGCGCAACGGTGGGCAGCACCTGGGTGAATGTTCCGGGCCAGAGCAACAACGCCGGGGTTCCGTTCCCGAATGCCTGGCTCCGGCTCAAGCGGGAAGGCGCCACCTTCAAGGCGTATCGCGGCACCAATGGAACCGACTGGGTGCAAATCGGTGAAGTCACGAACGACTTGCCCGCAAGTCTTTTTGTCGGCATGGCCACGGCTTCTTACAACAACACGGCCGGCCAGACCACGCTGGCCCAGTACCTCAACTACGGCGACTTCGCGCCCAGCTTCCTGTCGCAGCCGCAGAGTCAGGTTGTCGCCGCGGGGGCCACGGTGGGCTTTGGCGTGATTGCCCGGGGCCAGGCACCACTGACCTACCAGTGGTTCTTCAACGGTGTGCCCAAGGTCGGGGCCACGAGTGACGTGTTGCTGTTGCCGGCCGTGACCACCAACCAAGCCGGCGCCTATTTCGTGACCGTGGGTAACAGTATCGGCGTGGCTACCAGTCAGGTGGCGACCCTGACGGTGTATCCCACTGGAGGCGGAGGCGGTTTCGAGGCAGACGTGGCCCCGCGCCCCGCCGGCAACAACACGAATTCGGTGTCTGACTGGTCGCAAGTCGGCCTTTTCGTCGCTGGGTTGGAAACACCGGTAAGCGGCAACGAGTTCGCTCGCGCCGATTGCGCCCCGCGCTCGACGCTCGGCAACGGGAAGCTGACGGTATCCGACTGGACGCAGGCGGCGCGCTACGCCGCCGGTCTGGATCCGTTAACGCCGACAGGTGGAGCTACCAACGGGCTGTTCGGAGGTTCGGCACGAGCCACGAAGGACGATGGCGATCCCGGCCCAGCGCGCCGGGTGCGATTGGGAGGCACGCGCGCAACGCAAGGGCAAGTCTTCACGGTGCCAGTGGAATTGACGGCGGAGGGGAACGAAAACGCGCTGGGCTTTAGCTTGGTATTTGATGCCACCCGGTTGCGTTGCCTGGGCGCGAGCGCGGAGACAGCGCTGGCGGGCACCTTCTTGCAGGTGAACACGAATCAAGCGCCGGCTGGCCGCGTGGGCATCGTGCTGGCGCTACCGTGGGCGCAGAGCTACAACGCAGGAACAGTGACCGTGGCACGGGTGAGTTTCGTCGCCACCGAGGCGTTGGGTGCGGCAGCGGTGGAGTTTGCGGATGGTCCGGTGGTGCGCGAACTGGCATCCGTGTCGGCCCAGGTGCTGCCGGTGGTTTACCAGAATGGCGCGGCGCTGGTCGTGAGCCGTCCACGGCTGCTGGTTCCGGAAATCCAGCCGGGCGCAGGAGTAGTGCTCCGGCTGCTGGGCGACGATGCCACGGACTACGTAACCGAGGCTTCCGCGAACGCGGCGGCCTGGGCGGCGATTTCCACGAACCGGCCCGTGGGTGGTTCGGCGGAAATCCGGGATGCCGTGGCGGTCGGTCAACCGGCCCGGTTCTATCGCGCCAAGGTGCGGGAATAGGTGCGTGGTTGAAGCCATCAACACCAATCACGTATGCCAAGCCGCATCGTCAGCGGCGCCGCCGGGCGCCCAGCAGTAGCGCGGACTCTCCAGTCTGCGGCACACCCGCGAGTGCCATTGCTCGCTGGTGGTTCTCAGGGCGAATGGCGGCGGTCGCCAGACCGCCGCTACGCCCGGGCGGCGTGGGGCGCCGTGCTGGCCTTGTTGCTCGCGGGGTTGGCCCTGCCTGCGGCAGCCGCCACGCGCACGCTCTTCCTGCGTGGCGAAACCAATGCGGTCGGCGTGGAAACCACGCTCACGGTCTTGCTCGCGGCGCAAGGCGATGAAAACGCGGTCGGGTTCAGCCTGAACTTCGCCACTAATGAGTTGGCGTTTGTGAGCGCCGCCCCAGGCACGAACGCCTTGGGTGCCGCCGAGTTGACCAACACAAACGCGGCAGGCGCGGGGAGGGTGGGTTTCGCGTTGGCCTTACCGGCGGGGCAACGTTTCAGTGCTGGCACGAACGAACTGCTGCGGGTGCGCTTCCTTCCGTTGCGCGTGGCGAATGCGGTGGTGGCCTTCGGCGATGCGCCGGTGACCAGCGAGGTCGCGGACACCAATGCGACCGCCTTAACGACGGTGTATTCCAACAGCGTGGTCGTGATTACGGCAATGATTCCGCCGGGCATTGCCACGCAACCTACGAACCGGACGGTCTATGCCGGCACTAACGTGACGATGTCGCTGGTGGCAACCGGCAGCTTGCCGCTGGTTTTTCAATGGTGGAAGGACGGCAGTGCGGTGCCTGGCGCGACGGGCGCAAGCCTCATGCTATCGAACGTGGCGGTGAGCCAGAGCGGGAGTTACCAAGCCATCGTCAGCAATCCGGGCGGCAGCGCCACAAGCGCGGTGGCGGTGCTCACGGTGCTGCCTGCGCCGGTAGCGCCCAGCATCGTGCAGCCGCCGGTGGGGCGAGCGGTTACGGTTGGAGAGACGGTGAGCTTCAGCGTAACGGCGGAGGGCACGGCGCCACTGGGCTATCAGTGGCGGCTGGGTGGCACGGCGCTGTTGGGGCGAACGAATGCAACCTTAGTGCTGACGAATGTGCAGACATCGCAAGCGGGAAGTTACACCGTGGTCGTGAGTAACTTGGCCGGCACGGTGACAAGTGCGGCGGCCACGCTAACGGTGTCGGCAGCGCCGCGAGTGGTGCGAGTGGTGAGTCAGTTGGCGGGCGTGGGCGGTATCGTGGAGGTGCCAGTGGAACTTAGTGCGCTTGGCGAAGAAAGTGCGGTGGGGTTCAGCCTTGAGTTTGATCCGGCGCGGCTGTGGTTCACCGGAGCCAGTCCCGGCACGGGCGTGCCAGGAGGTCAGTTACAGTTGAACACGAGCCAGGCGGGAGCGGGTCGGGTGGGGGTCGCGGTGGCGACAGGCTTTGGCCAGGCGCTCGCGGCCGGGGTGCGGGAGTTAGTGCGAGTGCGGTTCCAAGTGGTTGGTGGTTTGGGCGTGGCGAATGTGGGCCTGGGCGACACGCCAATCTGGCGTGAGGTGGCGGATGTCTATGGCGAGGCCAGACCAGCCAGTTCTTCCAACGGCACAGTGACGGTTGTGGGGCCGCCGGTTATTTTGCTTCAGCCCCAAAGTCAGACAGTGCCGGTTCTCGGCAACATGACTCTTTCAGTCACGGCTACGGGGGCACCACCGATATCCTACCAATGGCGTTGGAAAGGAACCAATCTAACCGGGGCTGCCGGCGCGCAACTAACCCTGACCAACATTCAGTCGAGCCAGGGTGGAACCTATAGCGTCATGGTCAGCAATGTTGGCGGAGTGAGAGTCAGCGCCGATGCGGAAATTAAGATTGCGCGGGTCGTTAGCGTTGAATGTCCCACCGTCCTGTTGGGCCAGACAACCAATGCCGTCGTCAAGCTGCTGGCAGGCGGCGATGAAAACGCCGTGGGCTTCAGCCTGCGCTTCGATCCGACACGCTTGCGTTTTATCGCCTGGCAGCCGGGGCTGGACACCACGAACGCCAGCTTCAACGTCAACACCAACGAGGCCGGGGCGGGGCTGATTGGTGTTGCTGTAGCCATGCCAGGGCTTAATTCCATGCCCGGAGGGTTGAGGCAGATACTGCTCGTGCGGCTTGGGGCGATTCAACCGGTTTGGGAAACTTCCCTGAGCTTCACCGACACTCCGGTGGTGCGTGAGTTGGCGGATGGAAGCGCTGAGCCACTGCCGAGCGCCTTCGTCAGCACAACCCTTGCGGTTGAGCCAGCGCTGAGAATTGACACTCAAGGGCGAGTATTCCTTCGTGGACCAACGAACGGCGTGTATGCCCTGGCCAGCACCACCAATCTCCTTGGCCATTGGGTGGAACTTTCCCCTCCCGTGCTCAGCAATTCGATACAGCAAGTGGCTGGCCCAGAGACGAACCTGCCTTCGCGGTTCTACCGAGCGCGCTGGCAGTAGCCAGCCGCCTCGATTCCATCGCAGCCAGCACCATGAGGCGGTCTTTCGCGAGCCAACCACTTGAGCCAGCAGGCAGTTGGGCGATTGCAGAATGCGCCAGATGGCGGCTTTCTGGTGCGGACGCAACATGATGGCAGGGCTGGCACCGGGCAGGGTCAGAGGGTCGCCGTTGAAGGTCCGCAGGCGCGTGTGATTGAACTCATCGTTGTATCTGCGCACCAGGCGTTCGCGGCGCTCGTCATCCTGCCAGAGCCATGGTTTGAAGCGCTCTTTGAGTTTATCCTGCTTGTCGCGGGCGGCTTCGGTGGCCGAACCATTGATAACATCGCGGTCCGTGTCCGG
>CAINDV010001171.1 GCA_903847485.1 uncultured Verrucomicrobiota bacterium | reverse complement strand
GGTGTAACCCAGTGCCTCCCAAGTTGTCGGTGTCAAAGAACGCCCGGTGAGGGCACCGGGCCTACAGCGGCGTGCGCTCGCTGTTGTAGGCCGGGGGCCCTCACCCGGCGTCCCCCGAAGTAACCGACAACTTGGGGAGGCACCGGGTGTAACCTCTGACATACACGCTTTCGTCGAACCGGAAAGCGGCAGGAGTGCAAAAGCGAAAAGTCCCCAAAGGATGTTCCCGACCTTTCCGGAATACATATTCACTCCCGGTTCTGCCAGTGGCTCCATCGGGCGTCAAGCCTATTGAGAATGGTGCTGTGGCTGAATGGCCGGCATTGCGCTCGCTTCACTGCCGCCGTGGCTTGCGCCCGGCTGCCAGCCGTTACTTCAAGTGCTCCGGATTCAATGGGCGGAGATCCTTCGGCAGAAACAGTCCGTCCTGGCGAATCAGTTCGCCGTCGAACCACACCTCCCCGCCGCCCCATTCGGGCCGCTGGATCAGCACCATGTCCCAATGCACCGCCGACTTGTTGCCGTTGCCACAGTCCGCGTAGGCCTGGCCCGGCGTGAAGTGCAGCGAGCCGGCGATCTTCTCATCAAACAGGATGTCGCACATCGGGCTGAGAATGTGGGGATTAAAGCCCAGTGCGAACTCACCGACGTAACGCGCGCCGGCGTCGGTGTCGAGGATTTCGTTGAGGCGCTTCGCGTTGCTGCCGGTGGCCTGGATCACCTTGCCATCCTTGAACTCCAACCGCACGTTCTCGAACTTAGTGCCGGCGTAGAGCGTCGGCGTGTTGTATTGGATCACGCCGTTCACCGAGTTCTTCACCGGGCAGGAGAAAACCTCCCCATCGGGAATGTTGCGGTCGCCCTTGCACATCTTGGCACCGATGCCCTTGAGGCTGAAAGTTAGGTCGGTGCCCGGACTTTTGATCTGGACCTGATCCGCCTTGGCCATGCGCTTGTGCAGCGGAATCTGGGCCTTGGCCATCTTGGCGTAATCCATCGTGCAGACGTCGAAGTAAAGATTCTCAAACGCCTCTGTGCTCATGCCCGCCGCCTGCGCCATGCTGGGCGTTGGCCAGCGCAACACGCACCAGCGGGTGCGGTCCACACGCCAGTCCAGCACCGGCCGGGTGAGCCGGGAGTACAGCGCCATGGTCGCCGACGGCACATCGGAATTCTCGTTGTTGTTGTCGGCCCCGCGCACGGCGATGTAAGCCTGCATTTTCTTCATGCGGGCCAGCTCCAGGTCGCGGAGCAGGGAGGCGTGGGACTCATTGGTGCCGCGCAGCAGTTCGCGGGTGACGCGGGTGTGCCGCACTTCGATGAACGGCATCGCGCCGGTGGCCCGGGCCGCGCGCATCAGCTCGACGGAAAACTCATCCGGCACGTCCGTCATGTCGAGCAAGACGCGGTCGCCCGGCTTGAGTTGAATAGAATACTCGACCAGCAGTTTCGCCAGTTTGGGATAACGTGAATCAGTCATAGATGACCGGAAACGTAGGAGGAAGCACCGCTTTGTCGAGCCAAAAACGGTGGCTTGCGCGCCGTCCAGTGCATCGCCAAGTTGTCGGTGTCAACGAACGCCCGGTGAGGGCACCGGGCGTTCGTGGACACCGACAACTCGGGGATGCACGGGCAATGCGGGGGAGTCCGAAATAAACCGCGCCGCTGCGCGTGATCTCCGGCCGCGTGGCGCGGGTC
>CAINDV010001170.1 GCA_903847485.1 uncultured Verrucomicrobiota bacterium | reverse complement strand
CGTGGGAACGATCCGGGAAGCCGCCGCGATCGAGCCGGCGTCGGCAGCTCGGGCAATCCAGGATTGAACGTTGGAAAGGGAGCGGTGGAACTGGCGTGCGATCGCGCGCAAAGCGACTCCGCGTCGCGCGCGCAGAACCACTTGCCGCCGGTGAGGCGGAGGAAGTTTTTCATACGCCGCAGGTTAGCCGAGGAATCTTGCGCTGTCAGCTCCGTTACGGCTCCGCCTCCACTACGCTGACATCGCAAGATTCCAGTTTCGTCATGACGAATTATCGCCTCTGACCTAGATCATCTTAGACTTCACTGACCTATAACCTCGTAGACTTGCCTGTGATTCAACTGTTAGCTCACACAGTCGGCAAGATCGCACGGGGATTGATTGCAAATATCCTGTGACCCATAGCTTAGTTTGCACCTTGAGGCTAACGGGACGCGAGAACTGCCCACTCATTGATCAACCTTCAGTTCCGGATCCCAGTATCTGACGTTGACGAGGCTGCCGTCAGCCGGCGGGTTGATGTCCTTGTCTCTACGCGCCTCCGAGTGGCCGTCCACGAAGACCACCACCCCGCTGGTATCTTGGGCATTCTTCCCTCGCACTCTGGTATTTCCATGCCGGGTGGCCACGCCTTCAAAGGCCGGGTTGGAACCGTCCATGGTGGCGTTCGGCCACCACAGACTCATGCTGTAATAACCTTCGCTGTCGCCATGCGAGAGGGTTTGCGCCGGGCGTTTGACCGCACTGCGTTTGAAGCGGCCAGGATTAAGGTAACCGCCTGGCCCCGACGCGTAGCCTTTGGTGTAAGGGGGATCAGAAAACAAGAAAAACGTGTTGCAACCGTACCCCACGCGATCGCCTGGGTTAGCCGCCGGACTCCAGCTCCATTTGAAGCCTGGAAAGTATTGATTGCGGATGCCTTGCAGAACCGGACAGTGGAACAAGTTGGAGTTGCCCTTGGAATACGGGCTGAGGTAATTGCCCCACCAATCGTCATTCACCGGCAACTGTGCCGGCATCATGAGGCGATGACCGCAAAAGGTGTCGCTGTTATCATCCGTGTACAATTGCGAGAACAACCCAATCTGCTTCAGATTGTTGAGGCAGGAGATGCGTTGCGCCTTGGCTTTGGCCTTGCCGAAGGCCGGCAGCAGCAGCGCCGCCAGGATGGCGATGATGGCAATAACGACCAGCAATTCAATGAGGGTGAACCCGCGCAAAGCGCCGGAACGGCAACCGCCCCGGGACAGACTCAGAACTCCTGAGCCGAGGAAACTGAGTGCGTCTGTCGAAGGCCCCTCACCCGCCCTAGCGGGCACCCTCTCCCCATCCGATGGGGAGAGGGAAGGGGTGAGGGGTCCCACGCCAATTACTCGCGCCCCTTCCAAACAAGGCCACGGGTCAGGAGTTCTGAGGCAGGAACAGTGGCCGGATGACTTCAGAATCTTGGGACGCTCAATAGGAGGTTTCACGGCAATAGGCCGCAGGCCATTCAGACGCCGATGGTTTGACGCAGCACCTCAAAACTTTTGCCCGCGGCGGTATCGGGGCTTTCCTTGCCTTCGAATTCAAGGCAACAGTAGCCGCTGTAGCCGGCGTCGAAAAGGATGCTGGCGATGCGCCCGTAATCCAAATCGAGCGTGTACCATTCGCCGCCGCCGTAGTAAGTCTTGGCCTGGACGTAAACAGTCTTAGGCGCGATCAGCTTGAGCTTGTCGTACGGGTCTTCCATGAAGTTCCCCGTGTCCATGAGAGCACCCAGCCAAGGAGAGGGAACGGCGTTGAGAAGTCGGAGCTGGCCTTCGGGCGTGCGGCTCAGCCCCCAGTGATTCTCCAGCGCCATGACCACCCCGCATTGCTCGGCTTTGGGCAGGCACTTCTCGATACTTTCAATGCACCATTTGAAACCGTCCTCCTCGGTGCAACCGGGCAGGACCGGCTCGAGGCCACGGGCTTTCATCAAGTCATCGAAGTCCTTGATGGTGTTCCAGCGTCCGGAGTTGAGGCGGATGCAAGGGATACCCAGCTCATAGGCGATCTCGAGGCACTTGTGCGTATGCTCGACCTGCCTTCGGCGCTCGGCGGGATCCTGCTGGACGAAATTCTGGTGGGTCGAAAGACAGACGAGGTCAATGCCGTTGCGAAAGGCATGGCGCTTGAGCTTCCGCAGATAGCCACGGTGCTCGGCCGTCAGCGGCTCCTTTTCCGGGATGTCCATCTGGCGGTGCAGGATATCAACGCCGCTGACGCCAAACTCGGCGGCTTTGGCGATGACCGTTTCGATCGGCACTTTCGGGTCGCGAAAGTGCCAATAGGAGTAGGAGCACAGCCCAAGCTTAATGCGCTTCTTGCGGATCGCATCGGTGGGTTGGTGCTCCTGGCTCTGAGTGCCGAGGGCCGTGGCGGCTCCGAGGCAAGCCGTCGCCGTAAAGAAAGATCGTCGGTTCATCATAATTTAGTGCTTAGTAACTGGTAACTAGTAACCGGTAGAACGCAATTGGTCAAATCATTTCCCAAGCCCGTAAGAGCGTGTGTGAAAACACCTGTCGTGGTAGGGCGAGGCTCCTGCCGAGCCTTTACGGCAGCGGTAATGAGCCTACCG
>CAINDV010001169.1 GCA_903847485.1 uncultured Verrucomicrobiota bacterium | reverse complement strand
AGAGTTTTGCGCGCGGCTGGACTGCAAGTTTGTCCCCGCTGGCTTGGGACGCGCGGCGAAACGCGAGGTCGGGCCGGAGGGCATTTTCAACTATGCCTACGCTGTATTCCACAGCCCCACCTATCGCGACCGTTACGCGGAATTCTTGCGCGCGGATTTCCCGCGGCTGCCGCTGACGGGTAATTGGGATCTCTTTCAGTTACTTGCCAGCTTCGGTTTGCGACTAGTGAACTTGCACGCCCGTGATGAGGGCGACGGCAACGAACCGAGCTTCCCAATCAAGGGTGAGAACTTGGTGGGCGACGTGCGCTATGAACCACCGCAGGGCAAGGTGCCGGGGCGTGTCTGGATCAACGCCATCCAATACTTCGATGACGTCCCGGAAGCGGTGTGGCAGTTTCCCATCGGTGGTTATCTCCCGGCACAACGCTGGCTGAAGGACCGGAAGCAACGGAAACTTAGCTTTGAGGAAATCGGCACTTACACCCGAATCGTGTTCGCGCTGGCGGAGACGCGCAAGCTGATGGCACAAATTGACGCGGCTATCGAAAAGCACGGCGGCTGGCCGCTCCAGTGAACATCGTTCTGAACATGACCGAAACGTCCGGTTTCAAATCCGTCTTCGACACCTTCCCGTGGCCGCAGTTTGCCGCTTGTAGGAGCCGACGTGAGGAGGCTCTAACTTCGTCGGGCGTGCGTAAAACGAGGGAAGGCAGAGCCTCTTTACGTCGGCTCCTATAGCCCTCATCCGCGCCGTAGCGACCGCCGCGCGGCAGGTCCGCCGCATGCGTAACGGAGTGTTGCCGAGCTTAAAAGGCGAACTGCGCGCCCTCTACTGCACGCTCGAACTCCCCAACGCGAACCCGTTGAAAGCTGCCCACGCCGCGCTCGCCGCCGCCGCCCTCGCGGCCTACGGCTTCGATGCGAAAGCCGATCTGCTCGCCCAACTCCACGCTCTCAACCTCGCCGTCGCCGCGCCGCCGTTCCATCCTTCAGCCTTCGCCCCCGCCCGCCCCCGCTGCCCTCTCCGCCGCCTGCCAAAACAGATGACAGCCGCGGCCGGTTCAGGTAGAATGTCGCCATGTCTCAGTTGGAACTGAAACCGATGCACAAGCCGATCCAGAATTACTATCCGGCTATCTGACACTTCGCGAAGAACTGTTCGCGGACGAAACCGTCGCGAGCCTCTATGCAGCGGCTGGCCAGCCTAGCCATTGAAGGTTGGCGGCGTTCGCTCCAGTGGCCACGTTCGCGGCGGTTTGTCCGCCGACGGTGGCCACCACGGTCGCGCCTTGAGTGCCCATGACATTACCGGCAAGGGGGCCAATTAAGTTGGTAGCGCTCGTCGTGGTGTCGGCGGTCGCGCCGCCTGCCGCGTAAATCGCATAGGGCGTGGGCAGGAGCGCCTGGCGCGGGGTGAGGTTGGTGTAGGCAACCGCGCTGCCATTGGTGCGCACCCCAATCTCCAGCCACCGCCCTGGCCCCGTGAAGACGTCTGGACCGAAGTCGAGCACGACCCGGAAGAGGCCGTTGCTAACGGAGACCGGGGCGACGCCGTTAAACGTTTTCGTGGGGGCAACTGGATTGCCCCCTGTAGGCGCATCGCGAAGGTAGAACTGCATGTCGTAACTGCCGGTGGTCGCAATGCCGTTATCCAGGAACCGGCCCTGGTAATTGATGGCGGTGCCTTGAGCGCCGGTCCACTGAATACCCAGCAGCAAAGCGCCGAGGGCGAGGAGGTTGCTTGTTTCCATCGTATTTTCGTTAGTTCTCAGTATCATGACATGTTTCCGTTTCAATGTTCTTACGGAAGTTCCATGAGCGGTTGAGGGCGAAATGCTGATCCGAGCCTTATTTTACAAGGGTTTTGCGCACTTGGTAGATTTTCTTGCGCGTGCCTACGGTCACCGCGGCTTCCGGTACTGTGGCCGGAAGCTCCAACTTCAGTGCGTCCAACAGTCGCTTCTGGCGCGCACTGAGCTCGGGTAATTGGCGGGCCACCACCTGGCCACTCTCAGGATGGATCAGTTCCATGACGCAGAGCTTTTCGAGTTCCCGCAAGCCTTCTTCCACCGTGACCTCCAGCGACCACCAAGCTTGCTCCAAATGGCGGCGCACTTTTAAGGCCAGCATCGAAGTCAGGGCATGGGCTTGGGTGTTATCTTCGGTGCAGACGAACCACGGACGAAACTCTAAGTGCCCGGTCTTGAGCGTGCGAAAATCGCGTTCGACAAAGGCCAGGTCTT
>CAINDV010001168.1 GCA_903847485.1 uncultured Verrucomicrobiota bacterium | reverse complement strand
TGGCCAGTGCGGCCCGATCGTGGTCGGTAAAGGCGGGACAAATCATGCGCCATTTCCTTAACAGCGCGCCAAAAAAACGTCAATCAATAAGTCACCTTCTCAACCGCGTCTGGTATACCTTCCTTCTATTCCGCCAGGGGCGCCTCTCATTTTTGCTTACGACCAAATTTCAAAGGAACCCCCGACTGTTCCAAACCAGCAGTGTTCCAGGGCATTTCAGGATTTTCGAGGGGGCTGCAACACTGACAAGCGCCCATTGCACGATCTACGGAACAAAAAATAACTTGCCCTCAGCCCCCACCCTGCCAGAATGCACCCGGTGCTGACGCATTGCAGCAAGTTCGGATCCATCAGAACGAACGCCTTGTGGCGTCTGTTGAACGTGTGGCACCCGTCGCTGCTTTTGTGGTTTTTGCATCCTGCGCGGTGTGAACGGCAGGTGTTTCGTCGGTCAGGCATAGCCTGTCGGGTAATGAAGTGGCGGGGTGCAATCGCAAAAGCGTGGGTTCAAAGTGTTGCAAGTCGTTGGTCATTGATTGGTTGCCTCGGTAGCTCAGTTGGTAGAGCAGTTGACTCTTAATCAATTGGTCCCAGGTTCGAGTCCTGGCCGGGGCACCACTTCAAATCGCCAATGGTAGCAAGGGGTTTAGCGGTTTTACAACTTTCCGAAAATCACTCAGAAAAAGTTCCCTCTGCCATTCCTCTGCCACTTTTGCGGACTCACCCCCCCCCCTGTTTTGCCACTTCGTCCCCGCCGACGAACGCCTTCTCTTTTGAGTGGTCGTGATCGCCGATTTCCTGGCCCGTTCTTCGCGCTATGTTGGCCACCTTGGGTCGCTTGCGGGAAAGAGGCGCACTCGTTTTTCTGTGGCGCTCTGCCAGTCGTCGAGGGGCGTGGCGGTGGTGTCGTGGTTCCGCTGTGGTGGTGGTGTCCATCCGGGCTTTTTGGCTTCGGGCGTGGCGCGGAGGATGGTGGGAACGTGGTGGCTGCGAAGTTCTTGGGGTTGGGTTTCGGGTCGCGACCGGGGCGAAGCGTGGCGCGGACTGGGCAAGCCAAGAATTCAAGCCGTCGGCCAAGCCACCGCTTCCCACGTCCACCGCTGGCGGCGTATGGCTTGGCCGTGGCGCATCCGCGCAGCGGGGAGGACACAAGACCGGGCAAGGCAATCAAACCGTGCCTGCGGGCCGGAAACCGCGCCTTCGTTCCCGTGGCGGCGATCGGGCAGGCGGATGGTGTTGTTCATGCCAGCCAGCAGCGAATCCCTACGTGCCTGCTGGCGGGCGACGGGATGGTCCGCCAATCCGCCTCAGTTATCAACACCAAAAACTGACCCCTTTGTGACCCCTTTAAGCCGAAACCGCTCAAAGAACCCGTCGGCGGAAAGGCCGCTGAGGCGCTGGTTCAGGAAGTACGGCATGATGTGGTGGGTGGTAACCGGCAGCCGCTCCGGCTTCCGGCGCTCGAGGGTGGCAACCACCCGTTCCTTGGAGTATATAGCGGCAGTTTACGGTGGGCCTCACCTTTCACCGACTCTCCGGGTAAGTATTGAAGTCCACGAGGTAAGCCCACCAGTTGTTTAGTTTCCCGTCGGAGTAACGGCCCGATTTGTGGGGCATGTGGCTGAACCACCATTTCAGGTATTGGCGATGGTCGAAATTCCAATCGGCCGCATTAAACTGCCGGGTGGTGCCGTGGAAGTCGGGATAGTTCAGCAGCCAGTCATCGGCATACGAAAGAACTTTGTTAGTGTTGCCGTAATCATAGTCCGCCGTGCCGTTGGGCGGGTAGTGGACATTACCGCAGGCGGCCATACCAGGCG
The DNA here is from genome assembly GCA_903847485.1 of uncultured Verrucomicrobiota bacterium. GTDB lineage: Bacteria > Verrucomicrobiota > Verrucomicrobiia > Limisphaerales > JAJXZI01 > CAINDV01. The sequence goes on along the minus strand of CAINDV010001168.1, from coordinate 5,861 downwards.
CGTCTTTGGCGATGCGTGTGAACTTATCCCAAAGGTGCAAGACATTGGTGCCAGGGTTCCAAGTGCCATAAACTTGCGACAGAATGGATTCCGAGCGATGGCCGAAGCTCTCCAAGGCACAGTCAACGCCGCGCTCGTAGTTCAAGCCCATGATGACATAGAGTGGCACCCCAGCGCGAGTAATTGGAGGCGAATTGCACCAATAGGCGCTGGGGCCTACCATCTGCGATTCCCAATAGCCAAAATACGGAGCGCCCCAAATGATAACTTCATCCACCTCTCCCGCCTTCACTCGCCGGTCCAAGTCAAACTGCTGAACGATGCGTCCGTAGTCCACGCCGTCAGGTTGATGAAACTTGTTAGCACTCCAAGCCGCCAGATAGGAAGTTTCGTCATAGACGAAGCCATCGGCTTTCACCGGCCACGCGTTGACGTCCACAAAAGTTGACACCCACCGCACATAGTTACCGCTTGCCTCAGTCAAGTCAGCCAAGTAGTTAGTGGTGAGTTGGCGTGGGTTCCCCCAGCGAAAATACTCATGCAGTCGAACGCTGCCATGATTGGTAAGCACCGGATCGTAATTGAGAACCAGCACCTTCTTGGTAACAAACGGCACGTCCTTAGTCGGGATGGGTTTCGGCGAAGCGCCCGTGGCGGCCAGGGATGAACCGAGCACGAACCAGGCAAGCATAGCCACCGGCCCGAAACGGCACCAACGGGACGGCTTTGATTCTAGCGGTTGTTGAGTCATGAGGTGGTGTCTATGCAAAGAGCGGGATTACTTCAAGATCGTTACGCCCGGACTGAAGCCTGCTGTTCCCAAAGTCACCGGGCAGAAGATGCCGCCCGCGCCGCCCCAATCGTACACTCGAATCGCGATGGTGGTCTTATCGCCGGCCTTCACCAACGGTGTGATGTTATAGCTCTTCTTCTCGCTGAAAGCGTCCTTGCGGGTGGCTAGGTCTCCGCTCTTGCCCGCCAGTTCGCCGTTAATGTATAGCTCATAAAGGTCGTCCACCCCTTCAAACGACAGGAAGACTTCCCGTTCTCTCCAGCGGGCCGGTATGTCCACGGAGAGGCGATACCAAGCCCAGCCATCCAAGGTGGGATAACCTTGTGACTCCCAAGACGTGCCGATGCGGATGTCCTTCCAACCGTCTTCCGCAGCGAGCTTAGTCTGCTGCCAACCTAGACTTAAGCCCTCATTCTTCGGATCCGGCTTAAAGCTCCAGGCGCTGGCCACCAGATTCGTGCGCTCGGCGTACAGTTGGCTTTTCACGGAAGTCCACACGTCCTCGGGCAGACCGTTCTTGGGAGTAACAGACGAGTTCAAGTGGTCGAGCAACACCTGGAGCAGCCAGCGGCCAGCGGCGTTGTTCTCACCAGAGTGATTCACGGCGCTGACTAACAGCCGCCCTTTCGCCGCGCGGGTCTCGAAAATCAGGCCGTGAGTCTTGACGGTCTTAAGGTCGTGCGTGTCCCAGAGCATCAGCACCGGGTCAATGTGCTCCAAGTAATTGATGTCCGGGATGACTTGACTGGCGAAATCGAAGTGCTGAAGTTCCAGTAACAAGTCGCGGGGAATTTTCTGTGTGAGGGCGTGCTCCGAGATGTAAGGAGCGCCTCGGAGAAACCAATGAAAGTTGAGCGGGAAACTACTCTTCTGGCCGTCTGGTAGTAACAGGACGCGACCACCGTTTTCGAGCCGTTGAGCCAGTTCATCGTCAAACCGCGCCGCCACGATCACGGCCGCCGGCTCATCTTGGGCGAGACGCGGGACGCCGGGAAAAAGTTCGCGGGCCACTTCCACTGACAGAGACGCGTGCAGACGTGCCTTGGCCGGAGAGTCAGGGCGCGGAGCGGGCACCAGCCACACGGGCCATTCGTTCTTAAACTCGCCCTGGGCGGTGCGCAGCGTGGTCCTCACGACTAACTGTTGGGGGACTGCCACTTGCGGCAAGGGCCAGTCCAGTTCCTTTAGACGGGCCAGTGTGCCCAGGTTCTGCTGAATATCCTTCTCTACACAGCGTTGGAGGACTTCTCCGCGCGTCACGGCCGACTCCAGGGTGACTTCGAGTTCACCGTTGGTGATGACTTGCTGACCGAAATGACTCAGTAGGATTTCGGCGCGGAGTTGTCCGCCCGCGGCAAAGGACCGCCGATCTGACTCGGTCTTGAGCAGGCATAGAGTATCGCGCTGCCAGGACCACTCGGCCTCCGTCCACTTAGGCTGGCCGAGGTAATCCATGAAACCCATGGAGCAAAGGGGAATGTCGCGCATGACGCTCATGACGTAACCCCCGGCGGGTATCTCTCGGCGAAAAGCTTCAGCTTGGTACTTCCGCATGAGCAGGCCGTAATGGAGTGAGTCAGCGCGAAGCTGAGTTAGCCCGCCCGGCCCGGCAGCGGTGCGCATCCGCGCGAGCCAGCGCGGGACTTCATCCAACGGCCCCGGGGCATACCACGGACGCTCCGTTCCGAGACGGGCCACGATGGCCTCGCGGTCAATCCAGGTGTCAGCCGCGATAGACTCACCAAGCACGATCGGCTTAGTCCCGTGCGCGAGGATGTATTCGTTGAAACCTTGCAGCGTCTTTACCCAAGTGTCGTTGTTGCCGTAAGGATGGTCGTCATAGAAGTCATGCACCCGGTTCCAGCCTATCCAACTCGAATCATCTTCGACCACGGCACCGGGAACGATCGCCTTCGCCAGGTCGTAGAGGTTCTGGATGACCGACAGTTCCGCGCCGGGACCGGTCTCGCAAGTAAGGCTGCGCAGGACGACGGACGGATGGTTGCGGTCATAGTAAAAGAACTCACGGAACTCTCTTCGGAGCGGCTCCAGGAATTTCCGCGTGAGCGTCGGATGCCAGGTGGGACACTCCGCCCAGGTGAGCATACCCAGTTCGTCGGCCAGCTCATGGTAACGCCGGGGCGGAATCCACAGGCAGAATTTCATGAGATTGAAACCTTGCCGGCACGCCAGCTCAATCTCCTGTCGCCAGACTGCCTCGCCTGGATTGGGTGCCGTAAGCGGCGGCGAGTAACCCCAGTTGAGCACGCCGCGAATCTGGAGCGGCTGGCCATTCAGGCGTAACTGCTGGCCGAAGACTTCGATCGTGCGAAAGCCGGCCCGGGTATCTATTCGGTCGCCGTCTGCGCCACCCAAAGTAATCTGTAACTCGTATAGATTCGGCGCGGCGGGCGACCAAGGGCGCGGGTTGGTCAGGGGAGCCGAAACTTGAATTCGGCCTTCTGAGAAAGTCGTTTGCAAGGGCGGGATGGTCCAATTTGTTTCGCCGCGAAGCCGGCAGCGGACGCTAACCGGCGGCATGGTGACAGGCACCGTGCCGGCCAAAGGAATCTCCAACTGTAAGGCGGACTTCCCTAAGTCTCCCACCGCCAGCAAACGTAAGTCATCGCAGTAGGTGTCCGGAACCACGAGCAGTTGCACGTCTTGCCATAGCCCACCTAAGTGTGGCGCAATGATGGGTAGGAAGCCCTGCGAGTTATGGCCCACCTTTTCGTCGAGGCGGACGCGCAATTCGTGCGGCTGGCCGGCCGGCGCTCGCCGCACTAACTCGGTGATGTCAAAGCGGAACGGCGTCCAGCCGCCGAGGTGCGTCCCGATCTTTTCGCCGTTCCACCAGACCTCCGCCTCCGTGGCGGCCGCGGCAAAATGCACCAGCACCCGCTGGCCGGGAGACAAGGTGAAAGCCGGTATACTCTTGCGATAACAGCCCACGCCGTTGAAAGCTATGCCTTCGTGTTGCTCGAAGCTGGAGGGCACTGGCACTACCTTCCAGTTATCGGCTTGCGCGCCTTCACGCTGAAAGAGCCAGTCGCCGTTGAGCGAGATAGTCTGGCGAGAGAGAGTTAGTGCCGGGGCGGCCGGTAGAACCGGCGTCGCCGTCGTTCCCCAAGCAATTACCGCCGCCAGCCAAGCAAGCTTTCTCATAGTAACTACTGGGAGTCTCTTACTTCGCCAGCGTGGTCACATCCGACAACCAAAGGATGTCGTTCTTGGAATCGCTCGCCGGTTGGTTCAGCGGAATAAGCTGGCCCGTGACCTTGGGTTGAATGGTCTTGCCCTTCCAGCGGTGTATCTCAGAGTGGCCGTCCGCAAACGAGAAACCGCAGGCGCCACCGTGGAAGCTGGCCGGATAGTCAATGATCCGAACGTCGTTCATAGTCCCCGGCAAGCTGGGCACGGCCATCTGGACCGCGAAGGCGGCGTCGTTGATGCTGTCAGGATGTTCATCCACCAATACCCAAGTCTTGGCCGGATTGGCGATGTTGCTCAGTTTCGGATATACCCGGAACTGGGACCCCGGCAGCCACCCGCCAAAGTCGAAGACCTGGCTCATCGAGTTACTGCGTACGCGAGGCATAAGTTGGCCGGCGGCATTGCGGACCCGCGAGGGATCGGCGGGACACTTCCAGATCGCGAAGCTGTTCCTGCCGATAAAGGGCATGAGGGGGCTTTTGGCAATATCAACTTGCGGATCCCAGTTACCCTGGGCGCTGGAATAATCGAGATTGCCGGAGCACCAAAGCACCCGAGGCGATCCGACGTCCAGCGAGGCCAGCAGGAAGTCTTTGTTGTCATCGGCATACAGGCGCCACCCGAGCATCATCTGGCGCAGGTTATTCATACAACCGATGCCTTGGGCCTTGAGCTTGGCCCGGCCCAGCGTCGGCAGCAACAGGCCCGCCAGAATCGCGATGATGGCGATGACCACGAGGAGTTCGATCAAGGTGAATCCGTGACGGCGGGCCGCGCGGCCCCGGCAACGTCCGGCATAGTGGAGAGATGTTCGTTTCATGATAGTTGGTTGTTTGTTTGGTAACTTAGAGCGTGTTTGAAAATGCCGGCCGTGGTAGGGCGAGGCTCCTGCCGAGCCTTGCAGAACCAGTGCCCGGCGGCAGCGGTCGAGGCTCGGCAGGAGCCTCGCCCTACCACGGTCGGCATTTTCAAACACGCTCTTAAGGTAACTCCCACTGCCAGCCCTAGGGCGATTACTCCGCCACGCGCCATTCCAAGACACCGCCGGAGAAGCCTTTGCGCAGCTTCACCACCAAGCTCAAGGCGTCGGTGGTGAGGGCCGGAAAGGTGACGGAGTTGAATCCAACTTTCGCGACGCCAGCCGGCGAGGCCGGTCATACCGTCCAACAGACTGGCGCTGCTGATCGTGGGGGTGGCACCCGAGGAATTGATCGCCACGCCCGCCCGCCAGCAGCCGAAGGCCAGGCCGGCAATGGGGCGAAGCCCGGGTCTGGACCGGCGCGGAAAAGTCTCCGCGCACGAAGTGGATCTGTGACGGATCGCAGCTATCAGCCTGGCGGCTGAAGGATGGTGCAATTTCATGGCGACCAGAATGTGGTGGGGACTGGCGAAAAAGTCAAGCGCGTCTGGCGACCAACCTTCAGTGGCAGTGCATCCCCAAGTTGTCGGTGGCAAAGAACGCCCGGTGAGGGCACCGGGCCTAGTGTGCCTGGCAGGTGCCGAACCTTTCGGGGTGAAACGTCCCCGACGGGGTGATGACGACAACCGTAGCCGAACGGCCAGGTGTGAACCGCAAGGAACCCGCGCGCAAGGGCCGGAGGCCAACCTTCGACCGTAGGAACACGAACGGGCAGGGAGGCGGGCGACCGTGGGCGAGCAGGCTAGGACGAGCGAAGCCCAACCGTCATGGAACGGCGCCCGTAGAGCCCGACGGCGCGAAGGGACAGGGTCGGCACTGACCCAGGGAGATCCTCTGGCCGAGAGGCCGGGGGAAGTCAGCAGCGGCCATAGTAGCGACGACGCCCGGCGAAAGCCGGGAACAGCGAAGGGCCAAAGAACGAAAGAGCAAAACTCA
>CAINDV010001167.1 GCA_903847485.1 uncultured Verrucomicrobiota bacterium | reverse complement strand
CTCGACCCGGGTCTGTTGCTTCATTGTTGTATCCATTCCGGCCACGGTAACAGGACTTTTGGCACAACGTATTCCGCAGAAGCGTTTTCCACCCCCGCCCGGGTAACAATACTTTTGGCGCAATTCGTGGCGGAGTACTGACGGTGTACTGACCGGATTTTACTTGAGTACTTCCGACGTTAGATGCCACTTTCCCGCTTACGAAGCGTCGTTGTTGACCGATTCCGACTCCCGCCCCGGATAGTGACGGTGTACTGACGGGATAGTAGCGGTGTACTGGCGGAGTAGTTCAACTCTGGCATCGCCGATGTTCATCTGCTTGCAGCGGAGGGACACCTCGACCTCAAGTCTAGTAAGACGCTGACCAATAGTGTGTTGTGTCGCACTCTCAACGCTCGTTGGCGCTCTGGCACTGGTTGAAATCCGACTCTCGCCTTCACTGTGCAGCTCAGCTTGAATGATCAGGCACTCAGGTGGGGAAGCATCCCCGCAAGGCCAGGAGCGTATGCAGTTTGATGGCGGCCTCGTGTCGGCGGAATTTGGCCCACGGGAACAACGACAGACACAGATCGATGGTCGTGGAGTCCAGCGCGTAGGCGGCTTGTTTCAACTCGGCGCCGAACGGTTCTGCGGCGTAGAGCAAAGTGGCTTGTGCGATCAAGACGTGGGCGAAATCGGAGAAGATGCGCCAGTCGCGTTTTTCGTTCGCGGCGGCCAGGGTGCTGCGCGCGGTGGGCTGCCCGATCCCGCTGTGATAGAGTTTGGAACTCAGGGCGTGCAGACACGTCTCGATGTCGCGCAGGCTCTCGCGGTAGGTCAATCGCGCGAAGCTCAGGACCAGGAACTGTTCGTAGGAGAGAGCGCGAGCGTACCCGATGATCGCCGCGGTAACGGCGTACGCACTTGTCGAATTCGTATTTGGGCAGTTCGTCCATCAGTTGGGCAAACACGGTTCGGCCTTCGTTAATATTGGGTCGATCCCGCCCTTAAGCAGGAAGACACCCTGGAAAGAAGCCGTCTAAAGACGAAATCGAAAAATGTCATCAGAGGGGCTTTAGCCCCATTCTATCGAAACGAAACCAGTGTTGGCCAAAGTTAAGCAGGACAGTCATGAAGGGAACCATGAAAGCACTCACCACAATTCTCGCCTTCCTCACCGTTTGCGCTGCCTCGCCACAGACCATCGTCTGCCCGCCCGACGCGCCGGCGAATGTGAAGCTGGCGGCGAAGGAAATCCGCCGTTACATCTATCTGCGCACCGGTAACCTGCCGCGCATCGCGGAGTCGAGCGCGGGCATCTCCTTGAAAGTGGATCCGGAGCTTGGGCCGCAGCAATTCCGGCTGAAGTATGGCGACAACTTCATTTGGATTTCCGGCGGCAGCGACGTGGCGGTGCTTTACGGTGCCTACGCCTTCGCAGAGAAGCTCGGCGTGCGGTTTCAGTTGGATGGCGATGTGATTCCCGATGAAAAGATCCCTTTCTCGATTCCCCAGCTCGACGAAACGCGCCAGCCGGTGTTCGAGTTGCGCGGCATCCAGCCGTTCCACGATTTCATGGAGGGGCCGGACTGGTGGAAGGCGGATGACTACAAGGCTTACGCGGCGCAGATGGTGAAGATGAAGATGAACTTCATCGGGCTGCATTCTTATCCGTGGCACAAACCGTGGAAACACGTTCCGCCGGAGCCGGGCGTGTGGATCGGGCTGCCGGAAGATGTGGATTCGCAGGGCCGCGTCAAATTCAGCTACCCGGTGAGCTGGGCCAACACCGCGCGTCCCGGGCCGCTGACCGACAACGCCTGGGGACACAAGCCCGGGAAGACCGGCGATTTCAGCGCGGGCGCTGCGCAGCTTTTCGAGCGTGACGATTTCGGCGCAGAGGTGATGAGCGGCTTGACGCCCTGGCCCAAGACGCCGGAGCAGTGCAATCTGCTCTTCAACCGCGTCGGGGATCTATTCGCGGACAGCTTTGGCTTTGCGCGACGTATCGGCATCAAGGTTTGCATCGGCACGGAGACGCCGTTCTGGGTGCCGGACGAGGTGCATGCAAAACTCAAGGTGCAGGGCCGCAATCCCGACGACCCCGCCGTGTTACGTGAGTTGTGCCGCGGCATGTTCAAGCGCATCCAACGGTCTCATCCCGTGGACTTCTTCTGGGTGTGGACACCGGAACGCGACCTGGATGTCGCCAAGACCGAGGCTGACTTGCGGATGGTGGCCAAGATCGCGAAGGAGCAAAATCCGCCGATGGGCGTAGCCGTTTCCGGCTGGGGCTGGCTGGCACATCAGTTCGCCGCGCTCGACAAGACGCTCCCCAAGGAAATGGCGTTCAGTTGCATCAACGATGGACTCAGCTTCGCACCCGTCACGCCGGAATTCGGCAAGCTGCAGGACCGCGCGCGTTGGTGCATCCCGTGGATGGAGGACGACACCGACATGACCGCGCCGCAGCTCTACGCAGGTCGCGTGCGCCAGGATGCCGCCGCTGCGAAGCGCTTCGGCTGCACCGGCCTCATAGGTATCCACTGGCGCATGAAGGTCATCTCACCGAGCCTTTCCATGCTGGCGAACTCGGGTTGGAACGTGGATGAAAGCCTTGTCGCGTCCCGCGATGTCATCGGCAGCGAAGGCATTGTCGCTCCGCAAATTCACAAGCAGCGCGGCCAGGCAGCCGACGATTTCTACGAGGACTGGTGCCGCGCACAGTTTGGTCCGGCGGTCAGCACGGCGGCGGCGAAGATTTTCTCCCGCATGGACGGCCGCCTGCCGCGTCCCGCCTGTTGGGCGTTGGGCGGGCAATACGGTTCGTCCGCCGGTCCCGGCATCATCGGCGATGCCGACGCGCGCCCGTGGGAAACGGTCGCAACGGAATACGCCTTCGTGGATGAACTCGCCGCCTTGCGTCCGCAAGTCACCGGAGCTGGTGCGCGGGCGCGCTTCGATTACTGGCTCGGGCAGTTCCAATATCTCAAAGCGATGGGCCGGCTTCGTTGCACGCGCGCCGAATTCGACCAGGCCACCGCGCGCGCCGAAAAAGCGCCGGAGATCGAAAAGCCCGCTGCGATCGAAGCCGCGCTCAAGGCCCGCCGCCAACTCGTCAGGGATTGGACCACGATGATGACGCACCTGCTCGAAACGGTCAGCACACCCGGCGAAATGGGCACGGTCGCGAACCTCGAACTCCACACCCGCGTCTCCGGCGGCTATCTCACCAACTTCGACGCCCGTCTGGAGAAGCTGCTTGGAAAACCGCTCCCAACGGACTGCGCCGTCCCCAGCGATTATGCCGGTCAGCCGCGCCTGATCCTTCCGACCGTCCGCAGTGTGGTAACAAAAGGCGAAGTGATCCGGCTCAAGATCATCGCGCTCGACAAACAGCCGGTGAAGTCCGTGACCGTGAACCTCCGTCCGCTCGGCAAAGGCGATTGGCAGCCCGTCCCAGCCACGCATCTTGGCCGCGCCGTCTGGAACACCACGCTTCCCGCCGCCACGGAGGACTTCGAATACCAAGTCTTGGCTGTATCTGCAACGGGGGCCAAACTAACTTGGCCCGGCACCGCACCCGAGATGAACCAGACGGTTGTGGTTGCCCCGTGAACGAGAAGTACACTATGAAGAATATCGTCCCTACCCCCATCGTCCCGCTGTTCGCCGGGGCTGCCCTCCTGGCGCTTGCCGCGCCGACCTTCGCGCAGTGGGCCGTGCGCGACGAATTCCCCACCGGCACGCTGCGCGGGGAACGCTACGAGCACTTCACCAAGGAACAGTGGGAAGCCTCCAACTTCGCCCCGCCGGAAGCGATGCAGGCGTGGCAGGACCGCCGCTACGGGATGTTCATCCACTTCGGCATCACTTCTAAGGCGAACAAGGATTTGTCGTGGGGCAGCATCAGCCAGCGCTACGCGCCGGATTCGCCGAGCATCCTGGCCAACGGGCAACCACGAATGGAGGAATGGACGACCTGGCCCAAGGACATGAAGTTGGAGAAGTTCAACGCCAGGGAATGGGTCGCCATCGCCCGGCGCGCGGGCTTCCGATACATCGTGGTTTGCACCAAGCACCATGAGGGCTTCCACATGTGGGACACCGCATTCTCGGATTTCAAAATCACGCACACGCCCTTGGGCCGTGATTACATCAAGGAACTGGTTGACGCCTGTCACGAGGACGGGATGCCGATTGGTTTCTACTTTGCTCAGCGCGAATGGTATCACCCGGACTACCAACCGGTGGACTTGAACAAGGTCAAAATGAACGGCGTCCATTGGACTTTGAAGCCCGGCGAAACCAGCCCGCTGGGACCGCGTCACGCCCGGTATCTGGAATACCAAAAGAACGTCGTCCACGAACTTTGCACCAAGTACGGCAAGATCGACATCTGGTGGTGGGACGCCGTGTCCTGGGATGGCATGTTCACCAGAGAAATGTGGGATTCCGAGAACATGACCCGCATGATCCGAAAATTGCAGCCGGGCATTGTCATCAACAACCGCGCCTCGCTCCCCGGCGACTTCGACACGCCGGAGGGCATCCTGGGCGCTTTCCAGGACTGGCGTTCGTGGGAATCCTGCATCCCGCTCTCCGATGCTTGGTGTTACACCGGCCAGCCGGCCCACTCCTTCGACCATCTCCTGCGCTTGCTCGCCGGCGCCGCCTGCGGCAACGGCAATCTGCTGTCCTCGTGGGGACCGCATTGGGACGGCAGCTTCGATGAAGCCCAAAATCAACGCCTCTTTGAAATCGGGGACTGGCTCAAGGAGAACGGCGCATCCATTTACGGCACGCGCGGCGGTCCCTGGAAGCCTACCGCCTGGGGTGGCTCCACCCGTTGCGGTCAAACCGCTTACCTGCACTTGTTCCAGCGGCTGGATGGCGAGCTGGTGTTGCCTGCAATTCCCGGACGCAAAGTCATCTCCGCCAAGTTGCTGGTCAGCGGTGAAACCGTTTCCTTCAAGCAAACCGCAACGCAAATTGCGCTGTCCATTCCCGGAAAAGATGCCATCAAGGGCGACTTGGTTGTTGCCCTGACGATGAACGAATCGCTGGACGGCTTGCCGTCCATTTCCGCGGATGACCTGAGTTGCTACTTTGCCACTGACCCCGGCACCTACGGGGCCATCGTTTCGCGCAACAGCAAGGTGAAGGCCAGTTCCAGGTCGCAATGGATGCCGGCTGACGGCGGGGCCACGCTGGTTGCGGAGAAACAGCCGAAACCCTTCGCGTTCCACACCGGCGAGGAACCGGCGCCCTGTGTGGACATCGATTTGGGAACAACCGTGAAAGTCACGGGGCTGTTCATCCGCAACGCGGAATCCTCGCCGCAACGCATGGCCACGCTGCGTGCCAGCGTTTCTCTGGACGGCAGGGATTGGACCGAGGTGTGGCAGGCGGAAAAGGCAGAGAGGACCTGGGACGTCCCGATCACGGAATTCGTCTCCGGCGCCCGCATCCCTGGTCGTGCGGCTCGCTTCATCCGCCTGCAAACACATCCCAGCAATCCGGATCACCTGTTGCTGAAACAGGTGGAAGTGTGGGGCAAGTGACTGCAACTCGAAACAAGCCCATGATGAAGCATCTCGCCTTCTCTGCGCTGCTCACCCTGTCGCTTGCCGCCACCTGTGGGGGGTTCGCGGCAACCGGAGAGCCATCCCCCATGATCGTTTGCCCGCCCGACGCGCCCGTGAACGTGAAGCTCGCCGCGAAGGAAATCCGTCGCTACGTCTATCTGCGCACGGGCACGCTGCTGCCCATCGCGAAAACTGGCCAGGGCCTCGCGCTGAGAATTGATCCGGCGCTCGCCGCGCAAGTGTTTAGGATCACTTCGGACTGCATCACTGGCGGCAGCGATGTGGGCGTGCTCTACGGGGCTTACCGATACGTCGAGAATCTTGGCGTCCGATTTCAAATTGATGGTGACGTCATTCCTGACCAGCGGCTCAAGGAGTTGCCGGTGGTGAAGGAGGAAACTGGGAAGCCGTTGTTTGAATTGCGGGGTTTGCAACCGTTCCATGATTTCCCCGAAGGACCAGATTGGTGGACGACCGATGACTGGCTCTCCGTAGTGAATCAAGCGACGAAGATGCGGATGAACTTCATCGGGTTGCACACGTATCCGTTCCACAACAAGGACCTCGGCCCGGAGCCGACCGTTTGGATCGGTTTGCCGGAGGACGTGAACGCCGACGGGACGGTGAAACGCGCCGACTATTCGTCGTGGTACACCACGGCCAAGTTCATGCCCTACGGCTGCTACGCGCCTGGCAAGACCGGCAATTACAGCTTCGGCGGCGCGGAGGTGTTTCCGTCGGATGACTACGGCCCGGAGGTGAATGGCACGGAAGATTTCCCGATGCCCAAGACGTCCGCGGCGAGCGTGGCGATGATCAATCGCAGCGGCGCGATGCTGAAGACAGTGTTCGACGAAGCGCACCGGCGCGGCATGAAGATCGCCGTCGGCACGGAGTCGCCACTGGACATCCCGGATGCGGTGGCGGCGCGGTTGAATGAGTTGGGGATAAAACCCGACGATCCGGTCGCGCTCCAGAAGTTGTACGCCGGCATGTTCACGCGCATCCAGCGGGCTTACCCGATTGACTACTATTGGATTTGGGGACACGAGGGCGAAATTGACCAGAAACGATTCATCGCGAACATGCAGGCCGCTCACTCGGCGTTGCAGGAGACGAAAGCTCCATTCGGTCTGGGCATCTGCGGTTGGGGCTGGCTTACCGGCAACTTCCCATCACTCGACCAAACACTTCCCAAGGATGTCATCTTCAGCGCCATCAGTATGTCCACCGGGCACGCGCCGGTGTCGGAGAACTTCGACCGGCTCGCGGGCCGGCAGAAGTGGGCGATCCCGTGGTTTGAAGACGACGGCGTGTTGACCTCGCTCCAATTGCGCGTGGGCCGGCTGCGCCGCGACGCCGTGGACGCGCGCCGGTATGGCTGCAACGGCCTGATGGGCCTGCACTGGCGCACACGGATCATCAGTCCCAACATCGCCGCGCTCGCGCAAGCCGGTTGGGAGCAGGGCGCGTGGAGCCGGCCATCCGCGACGCCTGGCACGAAGCGCGACGTCGAAGTTTTCGGCGGCCAGACGGCGGCGTTTCTCAACCACAATGTCACCGGCACCGACCTCGCGCCGGTTTACCAGACCGTCCGCTTCAACCTGCGCGGCTACCGGTTCGCCGTCCCGAACGGGAACTACAAGGTTACGCTCCGCTTCTCCGAGCCAGCGTATCAGGAAGCCGGCAAACGCGTCTTCGGCGTGAAACTGCAAGGCCAGCAGGTCGTGAAAAACCTCGATATCTTCGCCAAATGCGGCCAGTTCGCCGCGTTGGACATGACCTTCACCAACACCGCCGTCACGCAGGGCGAGCTGCGAATTGATTTCGTGCCTGAAGTTGAATACCCGTGTATCGCCGCCATCGAAGTCACCGGCGCCAGCGTTACGCGCAAGATCAACTGCGGCGGCCCGGAGTATCAGGACTACGCGGCGGACGCGAATCCCGAGGAGCAGCCGCGCGATTTGCCGGTCGCCGACTTCTACGAAGATTGGGCCACGGCGCAATTCGGCCCGGACGCAGGCGCGGCAACCGCAGCGATCTTCACCAAGCTCGACGGTAACTTCCCCGCCACCTCCGCGTGGATTCGCGGGCCGGGCGGGATTGTCACTGGCAAAGAGCCGTGGAAGACCGCCGCGGCCCGGTTTGCGTTCGTGGACGAATTCGCCGCGTTGCGCCCGCGCGTCCAAGGCTCCGGCAACCTCGACCGTTTCGACTGGTGGCTGAACACCTTTCGCGTGACGCGCGAGATGGGGCGACTGGGCGCGTTGTGCGGCGAGTTGAACGCGATCATCGCGGATATCGAGAAGCAGAACGAAATGGCCAGCCAGCGCCAGCTCGCCCGCGAACGCGCGTTGCCGGTGCGTTTGGAGATGGTCCGAGCCCTGGGCGCGATGAACGAGGCCTTGCTGGCAACATTGCACAACGCGACCGAACTGGGCACGCTCTGCAACATCGAACAGCAATCCATGCTGCGACTGAAGATACTGACCGGCGAGGATGCGAAGCTGGAAAAGTTCCTGGGCGAACCCTTGCCGGCCAGCGCGCACCCGTGGAAAGACTACCGCGGCGCGCCCCGCTTGGTGGTGCTGACCGCGCGGACCACCGCCAACAAGGGCGAATCGCTGAAACTGAAGATCGTCGCGCTCGACAAACAGCCGGTGAAGTCGGTCGCCGTCCATGTCCGTCCACTCGGCCGAGGCGACTGGCAGACGATTCCGGCCACGCACATCGCTCGCGCTGTGTTTGAAGCGAAGCTGCCGGTGGCGCGGGATGACTTCGAGTATTATGTCACCGCTGGCGAAAACCTCGTCTGGCCCGCCACCGCGCCCCAACTCAACCAGACAGTTGTGAGCACAGAATGATTTATGAAAACCCTTGCCATCATCCTCGCCATCGCCGTTTTGCATGGCGCTTCTGCTGCCACGACCGCCACGGCCGCAATCCCCTATCCATCCGCCCTTGAGGCCGCGGCGGTCAGCGAAGCGCGGATTTCCAACCTGGACCGCGAGGCGCTGACGGTCGGCAACGGCGACCTCAACGCCCTGCTTTGGGAACGCAACGGCACGCTCTGCCTGCGCGTCGCCAAGAACGACGTGTGGGATGCGCGCGTGGACACTTCCGCTGATCCGCCGCTGTTGAAGGTGGACGTGGCGAACCAGAAGTGGTCCGGCGGCGGCGGCAACGTGCCGAGTTGGAGCAAACCGTATCCGTCACCGCGCACCGCCGCCATTGTCAGAATCGGTGCCGACAAGTCCGCACTCTGGACCTGCATTCGCGCCGGCGGGAGGGTGAACGAATGGACGCAACAAAGCGCCGATTCCGGCGTGATGGTGATCGAAGGGACCGCCGGCGCCTCAGCCGGCTACGAAGCGAAACCTCTGGTGCAAACGGCGCGTTTCAATCGTGTCCAGTTCAAGATCACCGGCACGCTCGGCGCCCGATATTATGTCACGCTCAACTCCACCGCTGGAGTGAAGGAGAGCGGATGGAAGGATTCGCCGGCCACGGAAGAAACGGTTGTTTTTGCTCCGCCGCTGAACGGCCAGATCACCGGCATCCTCATTTACATCATGACCAAGGATGGCAAGCGCGCGGAGAACCGCATTCGGGAGATCACCCTGACCGGCGAGGCGAGTCCGTTGGTGCTCACTCCCGGAGCGCCGCCCGCCAAGGCAACGGCGGCCAAGCTCGATTTGCGCCGCGCAGTAGCGACCGTGGGTGAGATCACAGTGCGAGTGCTGGCGGATCGGAATGTGTTTCTAATCGAGACGGGCCAGGAGGTTTCGCTCGAAGAACTCAAGGCTGGCCACCTTCCCGCAGCGCAACTTGGCGCGGACGCCGGGGTGAAATGGCTGCACGCAAAGCTGCCCGGCGATCAGGATTACGCCGGAATGGAATACGCACTTGCCGTCGCCGCGACTGGCCCGCGCAAGGCCGTGGCGCTGGTTACCTCGTTCGACACGAAGGAGAACGTGCGCACGGCGGCGGTGCGACTGGCCCGTGAAACGGCGGCGGCGGAAGTTGCCGGACTCGTCGCGGTCCACGAGGCCGAGTGGACGCGCTACTGGTCGGCGAGCGGAGTCGAGTTGGGCGATCCGGATTTCCAACGGTGGTGGTATCGGATGGTTTATATGCTGCGGTGTTTCTCCAGGCCCGGCGTCGTGCCGGCGGGCCTGTGGGCGTTTCAACCGACCGACGCGCCCAACTGGCACGGCGACTACCATCACAACTACAACGCCTGGCAGCCGTTTTGGACGCCGTTCATCGTCAATCACCCCGCCCAGTCCGAGCCGTGGGTGGACTACATGAATGCAATGTTGCCGCGCCTGAAGTGGTTCGCGAAGGCGACCTACGACTGCGAGGGCGCGTTCGTCGGCATTTCCTCCTTCGCCTTCGAGCCGGACCCGGCGAAATGCCGGAGCAAGAACCAACGGCAGATTGGGATGGCGCCGTGGGGCTACACCATGGGCATGATCGGCATGTCGGCGCAGGTGCTCTGGCATCACCATCTCTATCAACCGGACCGGCGCTACCTCGAGGAGAAGATCTATCCCGTCGTCCGGGAAGCCGCGTTGTTCTTCTGCTCGTTTGCGGAGAAATGCCCGCGCGATGTCGCCGGCAAGGTGAAGTTCGGCCCGAGCTACAGCCCGGAACACGGCGACTTCGGCGTCGCCAACGTTCCCTTCGACCTGGCCTACGCGCGGTTCAGCCTGCACGCCGGCATCGCGGCGGCTGAGGAACTCGGTCGTGAACCGGAACTGGCGGCGCGTTTCCGCAAGGCGATTGACTTGCTGCCGGATTAT
>CAINDV010001166.1 GCA_903847485.1 uncultured Verrucomicrobiota bacterium | reverse complement strand
CTGGAGAAACGACGGCTCCACCGAAACCCCGCCCACCGCCGCCGTGTCGCTCGCCGTCGCCAAAGGCATCTTCTCGGTCAACCTCGGCGATACAACCGTGGCCAACATGACCACCATCCCCGCCAGCGTGTTCGCCAACAGCGCCGTCTATCTGCGCGTCTGGTTCAACGACGGCACCAATGGCTCGGTGCGGCTCAGCCCCGACCGCCGGATCACCAGCGTCGGCTACGCCCTCAAGGCCACCACGGCGGACAGCGCCACCAGCGCCATCACCGTGGCCACTCCGCCCGGCATGGTGCTCATTCCGGCCGGGTCGTTCACGATGGGAAACTCGATTGGTGATTCCGACATCACTGACGCCACCCCCATCCCCGTGACAGTGTCGGCGTTTTACATGGATGTGAATCTGGTAAGCTCGAACCAATGGCGGGCGATCTATAATTGGGCCACACTCGTAGGCGGTTACACCTTTACGATTGCGAATCCGGGTTTGGGCAAGGCGGGGGATCATCCGGTGCAGATGGTGAATTGGCATGACACGGTGAAGTGGTGCAATGCGCGGTCGGAGCAAGCAGGGAAGACGCCGGTGTATTACACGGATGCGGGATTCACGACGGTGTATAGGACCGGTGAGGTGACGGTTTATGCGAACTGGGCGGCCAACGGCTACCGGCTGCCGACGGAAGCCGAATGGGAGAAGGCCGCCCGGGGCGGGTTGAGCGGGAAACGGTTTCCGTGGGGCGACACCATCTCGCAGAAACTGGCCAACTACAACGGAAACACCGGCAACCCTGCCTATGATTCGGGACCGAATGGCTACAACGCCATTGGGAGTATCGTGGCAACGCCACCCCGCACAACTCCGGTCGGCTCCTTTGCGGCGAACGGGTATGGGCTAAACGACATGGCCGGAAATGTCCTGGAGTGGTGTTGGGATTGGTATGCGACGTCGTACGCTGGCGGGAACGACCCACGAGGTCCTGAGTCAGGCTCGTACCGGGTGCGCCGCGGCGGCAGTTGGTACGATACCGCGAATTACTGCCGGTCGGCGCAGCGGAGCCGCTACGGCCCGTCGTATCGGGACTCCGATCTCGGGTTCCGCCTGGTCCTGGCCCCTGGTCAGCCATGAGCCAGAACCGTCGGAGCGGAGCAGGCGAGGCAAGCGAGGGACGAGCGCAGCCTGCCTGCGGAGCGGGTGCCCAAGAAACCGAAAAGCCCGCGCCGCGGCAAAATTTTTTAAGCAAAATGAGCCAGCGTTACGCCATGAAAACGACCTTGCTGTTAGCCACGGATGAAACCCGGGCCGCCCCCGGCCAGGTGCCCGGCCGCCAGGCTCCCACAACCCACCGCGCCGCGGAGCGCCGACATTCGTGTCGGCGTGGCAGCCTGCCGTCGCCGGGGCCGACAATAATGTCGGCGCTCCCGCCGCCCGTTTCCGCCGTAGCGCAGACTTTCAGTCTGCGTTACGCGCCGGTCCTGCTGGCCATCTGGCTGGCTTGGCCGGCCTTCGCCGACTATGCGGAAGCCCCGGCGGTCAACGGTGCCGGTGGCGGCGCGGCGTCCTACGGGAGCACCTACAGCCTCACTGACACCGCCGGGCAACCAGCCATCGGCCCGGCGGCCACCGGCGGCACCTACACCCTGGCCAGCGGCTTCTGGGAAGTGCTCGGCGGCGGTCCCGAAACCCAAAACTCCGGCGATACCACCTGGCCCGCCGGCGGCAGCCTTACGTGGCGGCTCAACGACGCCACCGGCTTGGCAGGTGACGATCCGGGCTGGGATCTCTTCAACATCATTGGCAACCTGACTATCACCGCCACCAACAAGCCGGATGACTCGCAGAAGTTCACCATCAACTTAGTCACCCTCAGCGGCAGCGCGGCGGGCGCGGCGGACCACTTTACCAATACGGCCACTAACACTTGGATCATCGCCACCGCCAGCGGCGCGGTGAGTCAGTTCAACGCCGCTAAGTTCATTCTGGACACCAATGGCTTCAAGAATGAGTTGAACGGCGGCACCTTCAGCCTCGTGCTGATTGATAAGTCGGTGGCGTTGGTCTTCGCCCCGACGGTGGCACCTTGTAGCGTCCGCACTACGGCGGCCTTTCACCAGGACGGTTCGGAAATGCACATGCAGTTTGAGAACAATTCAAAATTGACCAGCGTGCAGGCCCTGGTCATGGTCAACTGCGCGATTACTGGCACTGCCTATAACTTGGCTGGCGGCATTCTCCAGTCAGGCTTGAGCGTGACTGCGAACATCAGAACGACCTTGCCGGAGAATACCACCCGGGTGGAGCTGGTGGCCGCGAAGCTCGCGACCGGCCCGGCCACGGTGAACGTCATCGCGCTGGACACCTGTGGCCTTGGCAAGTCCTTCGACCCCGTCATCACCCAACTGAAAGTAACTTCGGGTAACTTAGTGGAGCAACGCTTCACGGGCTTGCTGGCGGCGGAGCATTACTTGCAAGTGATCAACGCCACGCCCGGCCTGCGCTGGCTGGAAGTTACCATGAACGGGAGTAAGTTCCGGTTGGACCCGCTGAGTGACGGCCAGACCGTTTCGGCCGACTTGGCGGCGGCTATGCTGGAGGGCGACCGTAACGTGGTCGTGCTGAGGGGCGGCGGCGCAGTGGGGGCCAGCGCCTATGTGTTAATCACCGACCTGCCAGGGGCCAACCTGATCACACTCACGCCGATGGTCGAGTTGACGATGACGCCGGCCGCCGATGGCATGGTGGTATCCTGGCCGGAGGCACTGGTGGGCTGGCAGTTACAGGCCAGCGAGACTTTGGCCGTGGGCTGGACCGATGTGCCGGCGACGCCCGTGGTCGCGGATGGCTACCAGACAGTGAGCGTGACCAAGAGTAACCAGCAACAGTTCTTCCGGCTACGAAAAGCGTCCGCCGCCGCGCCTAGCGCCAAGGCAACCGGTGGAACACTCTCCACGGCGGAAACACGTCAACCCCCGAAACGCACCTATGACGGCATCCTTTGGTAACACCCCTCAGTCCCCGGCTAACCTCGCACTTCTGGCTGTCAGCGAGCCGGCTCCCGTGGCCAGGCCAGCGGCGAAGCAGACTTACCTCAAGCCGCTTCTGAAGCGGCACGGACGGCTGCGCTCGGTCGTCGGCAGCGATCTGAAGTGGGCACCACGCTACTAACCAATAACTTGGGTTGTGCAGGATCCCTGCGGATGAAGAGTCAGTCGGCGGTTTGCCCATCGGTGTTAGCCCGATGGTCTGCCAGGCTTAGCCGTAACCAGGCAGCAGGAAGACCATCCGTTAACCGCAGAGACATAGCGCGCCGAGGCCGCAACCAAACGGGCAGGCAACCCGATTCAACGCAGAGGCCGCAGAGAGTTTCAAAAAGGGTTGCAGAGGAAACGTGTTCTCTGCTGACCTCCGCGCCAACCTCTGCGTGCTCGGCGTTAAAGAAATCTTCGCCGAACGCGACGAAGTTGGTAGATAGCACTGCGGAGGAACGCAGAGTTTGGCCGGCCAACTCGCGCTCACCTTTTGGTGAGTCTCACCGTTCCCGCTCCGTGCCCCCTCGAACTCCTCTACACTGCAATAGTCCAATTGGTTCGCAAGCTCCGAAGAAATTTGCGGGAAGACATGGAGGCAGAAAAATTGAGGACAGAAAAATGGGTTCCTCATTATTGTTCTGTCCTCAATTTGTCTGTCTGCTCTTCCTGCTCCGTTGCGGCTCGGCCGCGCTATGTCTCTGCGGTTAATTGAAGGGTCTTCCGGCTGCATGGTTACGGTTTAGCCCGGCGACCAAAGCCGCAGACATCCCGATCCGCAGCTTTGGCTGGAATGGACGCGAGGAATTGGCGTGAGATCCATTACCCCGCGGTCCCGGTGGCGTTCGCCGGCGATGATGAGGTCTCGGTCTGGATTGCGCCACCGCTGCCAATCCTCGCCACGCCCACGCTGATCAAGCATCGGATGGGCGGATCCGTTCCAACTCCTGCGCCCACCGGCGGCACAGCCAGAGCGGCAGCGCGCCGAACACGCCGAAGGAGCAGTCCACCAGCCGCCACCACCACGGGATGCCGCGCAGTGCGCCGAAGCCGAAGGCCCACGGGATCACCGCTGCGCAGGCCAGCAGCCCGAAGTCGAAGAGCCAGCGGTTGCGCACCGGATCGCGCCAGGCGCCGACAAACGCCAGCGCGATGACAAGGTGCCCGAAGGCCAGCCAGTCGGTGCCGTAACTGAGAAACGGGTGCCGGGCGTCAGCCTCGACGACGGCGGTCCGCACCCGCTGGAGCCAGACGCCGACTTCGCCGGAGCCGCCGAGTTGGGCGAGCAGGTTCAACTCCGCCGGCAGCGGAATCGCCGTCACCCCACTGACCACCAGCCCGAAGATGAAGAAGCCGGTCAGCCAGCGGATGCGGCGGAGGAGTTGGGCGGGGCGGCGGTTAGACCTTTCGGTTGTCTCTTCGGTTCTCATTGAAATAGGCGCTCTCCGCTAACGCTCCCAGCGCAATGCCAACCACGTATGCAAGTAGGTCTGGGCTATTAAACGTCGTGCCAAGGATCACTCGGCCAAGACGGGTTGAACGAATCCCATCAATCCAGTGGGCGTGATAGAGCTGCAGGAATTCAACGGACCACGCGAAACAGATGGCGATGATAACAACCCGCAGAGTAGAACTGACGTGAAAAACGAATGCGAAACACAGAAATACGACGAGCGCCCAAAGCGAGTCTCCGCCGTATTTGGCGAGGAAATTCGGGAGGGGAAGAAGACCCGATCGCCACAGCAGGCCAGTCCCGATAACTAGCGCGGCCGCTAAGGCATATAACGGCCGGCTCCTTTGAACTGGAATTGTGGATGCGCGCATTGGTATCGGGAGGCGCTCAGGGGCTAACGGCAGAACTGAGCGACGCGGGCGGCCCGGCGGGTCCGCACTGCCAATGGACGACGCCCGCCCGCATCCGCTCCAGTGATCTTGTTAGGCGTTGCGGCCTGCATGGCGACGGCGGGCGAATTGGACGACTCCGTAAATGAGAATCCAAGGAATGAACCAAATGAGCGCATAGGCCCATCCAAAGAATAAAGCGGTAACGTGGCCCGCACCTGTCTCCGGTCCCTCCCTCAGCATGGCGCCGACCAGAGCCAGCGCCCAGCCCAATCCAAACGTGATCGAGAAGACGGCCCACCACGGCATGCGCTTTGGGCGGGCGGCCCGAAGACCCAGCACGGCGAGCGGCAGGACTGCGAATCCGGCGATACAGATAAGCGCGAGGATATTTTTCATGGGCTTACAGACATCGATTTGCGGGAGACATTCAAAGTCGCCCAACGCCAGAGGTGAGCGACCGCCACCGACAGGGATGGTGCTGCGTGAAGGGCGCGTCCGAACTCCCGCCCGGCGTCGAGCGGATTGGCGGGGCGGCGGTTCGCTCGACCGACTTGTTCTGCGCCCCTATCCGTTTCCGTCGTGCAGTACGATCCAATCATTGCTTGTTCTGTGACGGCACTTCGTAAGGTTTCAGGAATGTTTCGGCGATCGGATTGTGACCCTGCTCCCGCCACCATTTGGCCCAAGCCTGCTTATCCTGGGTGAAGTCCTTGCCCGTCTTCCGCGCTAACGCCGCGCGAGCCCAATTGCGCGTGTTTTGATTGCCGTGATCAACAAGACTCACGAGCAACGGCACGGCGGCGTCCGATTCCTGACGTGCCAACGCGGCGACCGCCATCCATTTGGGGCGGCAGTCGTAATCAAGGTCCTCCCGATGGTAACCTGCCATCTTCATGAGGCCGGGCACCAGACGCCGGTCCTCGAGCGCACTCGCCTCTGCCAGTCCCGCACAGAGGTGGCGTCCGTACTCGCCCTGTTCTAACAAGGTCACCAAGTACTGAATTCTGCCTTTGCGCACGGCGGCGGGCAAAGCCGCAAAAGCATCCTCATTGAGCCACATCCCACTCCGCCCAAACGTTTGGGCAGTCCAAAGGACATACTCCCTGATCTCGGGATGCGCGCCGGCATAACGCGTATCCACCTCCGTTCTTGCCTTCTGCATGTCCAGCGGTGCCGGGGATGCGGTGAGAGAGGCGGCTTCCTGAGTCGGACCGCCTGACGGCGGTGCGGTGGTGCGGCAGCCGGTGCCGAGCAACATCGCCAAAACCAGTGCAATTGTGGATGGGAGCGTCTTCATCATCTTTTCCCTTCTTTGGCAGAACAGATCGCTTTCACCTCCCGTTCCGCTCCGGTTCGGCGGCGTCGGAAGCGCGGTCAGCGGCGCGGGTTCGCCCCCGGTTCGGCATAGCCGGCGCTTCCTCCAGGCACTCCGCCCAGTGCGCGAGGAAGAACTTCTTCTCGGTCGGCAGCAGCGTGTCCGCCGTGCCGACGAGGGGCCGGAGCGCGGTGGTCATTTGCAGCGCCACCAGCACGAAGATCACGCTCCAGACGCGCAAGCCGAGGAGGGACTTCGCCTGCGTCTGCGCGAACCCGGCGCTCAGGAAGCGCAGTCCGAAGAAGGTGGCGATCAGCCAGAAGATCACATGCAGCGCGCCCATCCAGGCCGCCTCCTTGGTGGACTGGGAGAACAGCCACGCCACCGGCGCAAAGCCAATCAGCAGCACTGTCATGAGCAGCAGCAACCCGGCGACCAGCCCCGCGATCTCGACCAACCGCGCCTGCGAGCCGCTCAGGCAGGCAAAAATGTAGAGGCTCGGAAGGCAGATGACGCCGGTGAACAGAAGCCCGGCGGCGATTTTGGCGGGCGCGGCCCAGAGCTGGGTGCCACCGGAGAAGGTGCCCACCACCACGCCGTAGATCAGCGCGCAGACGACACTGACGAAGAGCATCGCGCCGATGACGCCGCCCGCGCCGGGTAGGCGGAGTCCGTGCATCACGCGGCGCGGTTGACGCAGGATGGCTTCCACGGTGCCCGCGAGGCCAGTGATGGGCACGCGATCCGCCGGATCCTCCACGGGCGTTGGCGACGGCGGGGCAGGCGGGAGGTGTGCGGGCAGTTTCGGCGGCGCGGTGTTGGTGTCGTTCATAATGTTCGTGTTGTTTGTGTTTCGTTAAATGAAGTCCAGGAGGCGGCGGGCGGCATGGAGCACAGCTTCAAAGAAGTTGCCTTCCAACGCGGTCTGGCGCAGGAACTCCACCGGCAATCCGGGCGAGCCGATGAAGGGGCGCAAGTTCCACGAGAGCTGGCTGCCGAGGAGCAGGTTGACCGCGAGCCAGGCGAACAGTACGCGGCTGGCGACGACGCCGTTGCCGCTCAGGCGGCGAAGGAGTTGCACGAGGCGGACATTGGCGGCAATCCCCGCCAGCGCGATCACCGCGACGTGGGTCAACAGGATGAAGGCGTGGGTGCTGCGCGAGGAGGCGAGGTCGGCCGAGAGCGGCGGGGCGTTCCAGACCAGGAACCCCACCAGCGGCGCGAACGAGCCGAGGATCGTCGCCGCGATCGTGAAGCTCATCAGCACGGCCAGCAGCGACTGGCGCAGCGAGAGGTTCAGCCCGAGCAGCGGCGCCAGCATGGCGTTGAGCAGCGCGTTGCCGAGCGCGGTGAGCAGCAGGATGAGCGGAAACTTTACGGCACAGAACAGCCCTTGCAGCGGTGCGCGCCAGGCACCCATCGCTGCGCCGTAAAGCGCCGCCCCGGCCACGATGACCACCACGTTCCGCGCCACCTGGCCGGCGGAACTGCGCTCCACCCAGCCGCGGATCGGCTCGGCCTCGCCCCGCAGCAGGACGCTGACGCGGCGGAGCGTGAAGGTGGTGGGCGCGGCGTTCATCGGCTCGAGTTAGTTGGTCTCCGCCGCAGTGATGTCTGGCTCGGCTTCACGGGTTTGCCAAAGCTGACAGGCCAGTTGTAACACTGGTGCCGCCATCAAGCCCAGCGCCAGAATGAACAGCGGCCAGTTGAAGGCGGTCGGCAACATCTCACGCAACGCCCGGGCACCCTGCGGTGCCACGCGGAGTGCGTCGGCCATGAAGACGTAAAGCGCGAGACCCACGCCGGCCAGGTTGCAGAGCCACACGCGCCCGTTGGCCAGCGCGAACCGCGCGCCCCATTCGAACTGCGTCGTCAGCACGCCCCAGACAGTCATCATCAGCGCGATCAGCACTGGTGCCAGTACCGGTCCCCACCACGGCAGTGGAATCAGGAAAAGGATGTCCCAGTCGAGCAGCCCATGCGGCCAACCTGTCATCGGTACCAGCCAGACGTAATAGAAAATATCCCAGACGCCGAACGCGAATAGCGCATAGCCCAATCGCGTGGCGAGATTCCGGCCCGCCAGCCAGCCAACGGTGAGGAGCATGACCAGCGTGGCGGCTTCGCGGATGAGTTCGGCAAAGGCGAACCCGGTGAACTGCGGCAACGGGTTTGGCTGGAAGGGGTCCAACCGGTTCACCATCGTGCGCAGGTAGAGCACGACGGCGGACTCGACCCACGCCATGGCGAGGGCGAAGAGGGTTACGACGAGCAGGCGGGAGAGGCGGGGGTTGAAATCCGAAATCCGAAATCCGAAATCCGAAGTGCGCTCCTGCGAGCCGCTGGGAGGATTGGCGTGCGGAAGACACGTCGGCCCGGCGGCTCGGATTTCGGGTTTCGGATTTCGGGCTTCGGAGTTCATGTTCGATGGTTGAAGGGTTGAAGAGTGAAGCGCGGCGACACGGCTTGAGCTAGGCGGCAAGCAGTCTCAGATCGTGCCGAGGCGGCGGCGCGGGCTTCGGCTCCTCCAATTCGGTGGCAAGGCGACGGAGCCAGAACTCCACGCTGTCAATCACGGCGTCTGGCGTCGAGGTGCCGGCGGTGAGGCCGACGATGTCGTTCGCTCCGAACCACTCCGGCCGCAAGTCGGCAGCGGTCTGGACGTGATGGACCCGGGCGCAAAGCCGCCCACAGGTGGCGACCAGTTCGCGGGTGTTGTTGCTGTTCGCACCGCCGATGACGACCACCACATCGCTCTGACTGGCCAGTTCAACCGCAGCCTGCTGACGTTGCTTGGTCGGCTGGCACACAGTGTCCACGGCGCGGATCTCGGCTTCCGGGAACCTCTGGCGCAGCAGGCCGACGAGGTGCCGCACGCGATCGATCGGTTGCGTCGTCTGCGCCACCACACCGAACCGGGGGCGCTCGCGCAGGCCCAGCACGTCCGCCTCCGACAACACCACATCGCATTCGGCCAGATCCTCCGTCAAGCCGCGCACTTCGACGTGGCCGCGCAGCCCGATGACCACTGGGTAAAAACCCTCCGCCACCAACCGCGCCAGCGCCCGATGGGCGACTTGGACCAGCGGACAGGTGGCTTCGAGAACGTTCAAGCCGAGCGCCCGGGCACCAGCCTTCGCTCGGTCGGAGGCACCGTGGGCGGTGACCATAACGGTCGGCGTGGTGACATCCGCCGGTTGCTGCGCGATCCGAACGCCGCGGGCGCGGAGTTCGTCCACGACGGTGGGATTATGAACCAGGTCGCCGAGGACGGTGAGCGGCCCGGCTTCGGAATGGCGGAAAGCGAGAGCGAGGGCGTCGCGAACGCCGAAGCACATACCAAGGTGTTTTGCGCGGATGAGTTTCATGGGATTAGGAGGGTTGGGAATCGAGTGCTGACAGTCAGATGGCCCAGCACGGCGACCGCCGCCGAGAGTCGAGGTGAAGCGTGAAGAGTGCGTCTGAATTGCAGCCTCGCGTCGGGCGGAGCAGCAGAGCGGCAGTTAGATAGAGCGCGCTTGGTGAGCATCTTGTTGCCTTGTGTTATCACCTGGTGGTGAAGCGCCGGCGGGACACCGCAAGGTCCAGCGCAGAAAGCACGGAAGAATAATCAGAGCTGCCAATCCGAACGAGAGACCGAAGACTCGGTTTGGCGTGAAGCCCATCCAATAGACATACTGAATGAGCAGGCAAAGCGGCAGCATCGCCACGCACAGGAGCAGCCCGCCGATTATCACCACGGGGATGGCAAAGGTCCAATACCCGATTCTCGTGCTTCGGTCGCCCAGCCAGCGTGTTAGCAGAATGAGCGGCACTGAGAAGGCAGTGAGAACCGAGAACCACAGCAGCCACTTGCCGATGGTCGGCTGATCCAAAGCGCTGCCGGCATGGATGGTATTGAACGGTTCGGTGAAGAGTTTTCCGGTAAGCACGTAAAGGGGAAGCCTGCCCGTAGCCATCGCCAAGAATGGACCTTCGGCAACTGAGGCGACGACGTAAAGAAGCGGCCCAAGAAGGAACAGCATCGTCCACGATGGACACTTGTGACGAAGCTTCGCAACCGTGCGTGGGGTGAAGATGCTCATTGTATCTTAACCCCGTGACGCACCGGTGCCGGGAAGCCTCCGCCTTCGGCTTGGCGGTTGATCTGCGCGGGTCAGCGCCGGCGCTTGGAGAGATTCACTTTGTATCACAAAGCTATTGACCACGCCAGGGCGGAATTGTTCAAAGAATTTCACGGGGAGCTTATTTCGGTCGGGATTGCTGGACGATCTGCTCCAGCCAACCGATATATTCGCCGAACGCCTTCCGGCCGCTGGCGGTCAGCGTGCAGGTGGTCAACGGACGGTTGTTCTGGAACGACTTGGTCACGGCCACGTAACCGGATTCCTGCAACGTGCGGATATGCGTGGTCAGGTTGCCGTCAGTCATGCCCAGGGCGTCGCGCAACTCGGTGAACGCCAGTTCCGGCGCGGCGGCCAGCATGGACATGATTCCGAGCCGCCCTTTCTCGTGGATGACGCGGTCGAGTTGGAGGAAGGGCTCCGGGTTCACGGCGTGGCAGGCTTCTTTTCCGTGAACCAAAGATAGGCCCCGTAGGCGAGGTGGACGCCGCCAAAAGTCGCCCCCATGACGGCGTGAATGAAGCGCGGGGCCGGGTGGTTCTCGGTGAGGATGAGGCCCGCCAGCAGCGCGCTTCCGAGCGCAAGGAAGAACAGCCCCACCGCCTTGACGCTGCGCGACATGAAGAACGACGACGCCAGCAGCGCGCTGCCATAGAGCGCCAGCCAGACCGAGACCAGCACCCAGAGATGGACGAGGTTGACGTCCACGGCTGTGAGTGCCACCCCCGCCACCAACCCGATGTAGAGGCACGGCAGGAATGCCTGCGCCACCCGCCGGGTCGGCGGCGACCAAAAAGGCTCCGCCGCACGCATGGCCTGGCGGCGAACCATCACCAAGCCAATTAGCAGGGTGGCCCCCGCGGTGGCCAGCCAGAAGAAGATGATGCCGCGCGCGGTTTGCGGGGACCAAGCCCAACCGATACCGCCGGCCGCCGCGCCCATTATGCCGGTGGTCAGGGTGATCGGTGCCAGCGCCCGGCGATAGACGGCCGTCCGCTCCATCAAGGTGCGGATGGTCTGGAGATTTTCAGCAGCCCAGTTGTCGCTCATGCGTTCACTTTGCCATGCAAAGCTGACGTGTCAAGCGGATTCGGCGTGGACCACAGTCACGCGCGGCATCCAGACACGACCCCCTGCATATACTTTCGACACTTACCGCCAGAAAAGCCAATGCCCCCGGCACCTCGGCGTTCCGCTCAGGCGGGGCGAACGAACCGGTCGCTGGCGGGGACGACCGTCAAGAGCTATGCCATTACCACGGGACGCCGCCGGCCACCTTGGCCCACGGCCCCACCAAGGTCGGCGCGTGGAGCCACGCACCGAAACAACCCAAGTTACGCCATTGGAAGTAATTCCCGCTCCGTCCTGGACCAACCCGGACGCTCCCACCGCTGCGCCGAGCGCACCACTCCATGGCGGGCAGACCAGCGCTATTCCACTCAGCCCAGTGACGGTGCGCGACATAGGCCAGTGGCATGCCTTAGCCGTATCTATGCAGAGCGAAGTCGCCGCCTGGCAACAGTAACGCGATGTGGAGAAACGCGGGATTGAGTGGGCATTCACGCGGGAGAGAGCGGACAAAGAACTGGCCCGTCACACGTGTCATCCGGATGGTGCTCCGCATCGGGAAAACAAGCTTACTCCACAAAGGTCACCGAATACCTTTTCCCGGCTGGCCCGGTGCCTGTCATAACCGACTTACCACCGCTGCTAACAGTGAGCTTCTGCTGATCGCCGGCGCGCTCCACAACCATATCCCAGGCTCGACCGAAAGCGCGCACGTCGCGCAGCGCCATTCGCGGCCAGTCCTTGGGCAGCCAAGGCGTGCATTCGAAGGAGTCAAGGCTGGTGGGAACAATGCCAAACATGCCTTCGGTGAAGACGCGCGGATAGAGAGATCCCGGGCAGAGCATATCAATGGCGTCTTCGTCAGGATATGGGCCGTTCTTTCCGAAAATCTGTGTCTGCACCACGCGCCGGGTCAGATCAAGGGCTTCCTCCGTACGACCCGCTTTGAACAGTGCCCGCAGGGCATAGTAAGTCTCACGACCCCATTCGGTCGGGCGGGTTGACTCCGCCAGGATGTCGGCACCCGCCATGCGGTGGGGCCAAAGCTTGTCCGAAAGCAGCGCGGCAACAGTGCCGTCCTGCCGCTCGGTGAGGCCCATGGCCAGCGGCAAAAGAATCCAACCGCGCAGAGTGGTGTTTTCTTTGTAATACCGATAAGTCTTGAAGCCTTCCATCTCCGCGCCGAAATAGGATTCAATGCTTTTGCGTAGGGCGTCCGCACGGGTGTCAAGCTCCATTGCCATCGGCTTGCCTAGTGCCTGCGCCAATCGCGCCGCTTGGCGGTAGCCGCCGTAGGCGAGCGCCGACGTACTTAGGTTGGCTTTTCCAGTCGGATAGCGACCCTCCATCTCGTCGGTCTCTGAGGCAATAATGCCATCGGCAGTCGTGTGCTTTAGGACTGATGCGGCACTAAACTCTATCAGCGGCCATAGCTCCTCAGCGGCGGCGCGATTACCTTGGAAAAGCAGAAACTTGGACAGACCATAGAGCACCATCGCGTCGTCACCTCGTTCCCGTTGGGTGAGATTCAGACTGGGGCCTTCGAAAGAACCCGGGAAGGGAACAGTGCCTTTCTCCTGGCAATAATCCTGCCAGACACGGTACATGTTCATGCTGGCGCGGTTCAGTCCGGCATCGCCAAAGAAGGGAAACACCGGACTGGAGTATTCAACCGGGTCATTGGCCCAGATGCCCGGCGAATAAGTCAGACTGCCGTTATGGGTAATAACTCCCTTGATCGTCTCGATAGGGCATTCCAACACATGAAACTTCTGCAAGGCGAAGGCCACATCGATCTGCGGCTCGGGGGTTTCCAGACGCCCAGGGCCGCGCCAGGCCGCCTCCGCCAAGGCCCGGCGCGCACCGCGTTCGACAGCCACGTTGACGGCAAGGTCAGGCTCAGCAGCCAACCCAGCCTGCACGCAGGAGGAGAAGGAAAACAGGCCGCCGGGTTTCACCGAAACGGATTCCGCGCCCACGCAGTTCCAGACGATGGCAATACTCTCATTCGTAAGGTTCACCCTGCGGGCGGGAGCAACAGTCACGGTAACTTCCTTGTCGGTGGTGTTGCGCACTTGCCACTCTTCGACGACCAATGCCTTGGTCATGGAGGGATAGACCGTGCGGGTGACGACAACGCCTCTCATCTCCGGATAGGTTAAGGTCAACAGGCCGTCGAAAGTGGCCACTGACGGGAACTCGCTCTTCAGCAGCTGGTCATTGACCCGCACCTCCGGATTCGAATCGCGTCCCGCTGCGAACATAATCCTCTTCTTGTTCTGGGCATCCCGCTGCACATTGAAGAACCGGGCCTTGTAGGAGAAACCGTTGGTGCCATCGGATTGAACCTGCATGACCACCTTGCGCCCTTGCATGCACATTACCAAAGGTTCCTTCCCGCCGCAGGTATGGACGATGCGTCCCGCATCGTCACTAACCCAGAAATCGGCGGGAGCCGGAACCGTAGCCGCCAGGCAACACGACACGGAGGCCGCCAGGCCCACAATAAATAGAGAGTCTTTGGTGTTCATTGCTTTGCTTAGTTTGTTGGAAAGGGTAGCAAAGCTGGTTCGGATACTCAAGGGCGGATCTCGCTGACTTCGGTGCCGCGCGCAGATTCATGATGCGCTGGAAATCCGGGTCCACCGGTGTCCATCCGCAGGGCAACTTCGTTGTTCGGATTTCAGGTTCAAGACAGAAAAATTGGAGACAGAAAAATGGGGGAATGTTTTGGTCTTCAATTTTTCTGTCTGTAGCAGCGGTGGGCACCCGGCCAATCCCGCTTGTTTGCCGGGCGCGGCAGGTTAGCATCGCGGCGTGCGTGCCCTGCTTCAGCGTGTCGAGCGGTCACTCTTGGATCGCCAACTGTTCCTACCGGGACAGCGTCTGCTCGTGGCCGTGTCTGGCGGCGTGGACTCGATGGTCCTCCTGCACTTGCTCATGCGGCTCAGCCGCCGCCACGGCTGGTGCCTGGCGGTGGCGCATTTCAACCACCAGTTGCGCGGACGCAGCAGCGACGCGGACGAGCGGTTCGTCGCGCAGGCAGCGGCGGCGCTGGGCTTGGAATGTCACGTCGGGCGGGGTGATGTGCGCGCCCTGGCCCGCCGGGAGCGCCTCTCCATCGAGCAGGCGGCGCGTAGCTTGCGGCACAAGTTTCTGGCGCGGACGGCGAAGCGGTTCAAGTTCCCGACGATCGCGCTGGCGCATCACGCAGACGATCAAGTGGAGTTGTTCTTTATTCGGTTACTCCGCGGCGCGGGCGGCGAAGGGTTGGCCGGAATGAAATGGCGCAACCCTTCGCCCGAAGACGCTACGGTAGAACTTATCCGCCCCTTGCTGGCGCTGTCGAAGAGAGATCTGGAGCGGTTCGCACGCCAGGCGAAGATCGCGTTCCGCGAGGATAACAGCAACCGCAGCACGGACATTTTGCGCAACCGTATCCGGCACCGGCTGCTGCCGCAGTTGCGGCGGGAGTTTCAGCCGGCGATCGCCGCAGTGGTAGCGCGCGTCATGGACATCGCCGGGGCAGAGGCGGAGCTGGCCGCCGCCCAAGCCCGGAGCTGGCTTCAACGTAGAATTTCCACCGGCTTCGACCGTCTGCCCGTCGCTGTCCAGAGGTTCTGCCTCAAAGAGCAGCTTTTACGAGCGAAGCTGACACCCGACTTTGTCACGGTCGAGGCGTTGCGCCGGGCGGCGGGCGTGGCAGTGGCCATTTCGCCGACGCTCGCGGTGGTCCGGGACGCGAAGGGACAATTGAAGCGGATGCGCCCACCGGCGACGAGCAGTGGTGCGGGAGCGGACCGCGCCGAACTGCTGTTGAACCTGACGGATCGATCCGGGCGGGGAAGGTTCGCCGCCGTGGCGTTTGAATGGGCCAAGCTGCGTGGAAATCGCCGGCCTGCGCCCCGGCCAAGCGAGGAGCATTTCGACGCGGACAAGCTCGGCGGGGGAATCGTCTTGCGTCACTGGCGCGCTGGGGATCGTTTTCGGCCCATCGGCATGGCGCGGAGCGTGAAGCTCCAGGACTTGCTGACCAATGCCAAAATTCCCCGGTCTCAGCGTGGCCAACTGGTTGTGGCGGTGGCGACCAAGGGTGACATTTTTTGGGTTGAAGGGCTGCGGATGGGCGAAGGTTTCAAGGTGGCTTCCGCCACACGAGAGCGCTGGCGCTGGCGGTGGCACCGTAGTGAAGGATGAAGGATGAGGGATGAAGGATGAAGGAGGAGCCGCCGCGCGGCAGATCGGGCGCGCGGCTCTGCCGACAAGATGTCGGCAGCACGTTGGCGCTGGCGGCCCACCCTTCATCATTCATCACTCATCATTCACTCTGGGTGAAGTCCTGAGTTGCCTTGCCCGGAGGCTTTCGCCTAAGTTGCTGGGCAGCGCATGAAGATCTTCATTGACGGCAAATACTACGAAAAAGCGAAGGCCAAGATCTCGGTCTTCGATCACGGCCTGCTGTACGGCGACGGCGTGTTCGAGGGCATCCGAGCTTACCATGGCCGCGTCTTCAAGTTGGCAGAGCATGTCGAACGGCTCTTCTGCTCCGCCAAGGCCATCCTGCTGACCATCCCGATGACGCCGGAAGCCGTCGCCCGCGCCATCGTAGAGACATGCCGGCGCAACCAGATTCGCGACGGCTACATCCGGCTGCTCGTGACGCGCGGCGAAGGCACGCTGGGGCTGGACCCGCAGAGTTGCCCCAAGGCGTCGGTAATCATCATCGCCGCCACAATCCAGCTTTTTCCGAAAGAGTTTTACGAGAAAGGCCTGACGATCATCACGGTGCCGACGACGCGCAACCTGCACAGCGCGCTGAATCCGGCCATCAAGTCGCTCAATTACCTCAACAACATCCTGGCCAAGATCGAGGCGAAGAACGGCGGCTGCGAGGAGGCGGTGATGCTCAACTCCGAAGGCTACGTGTCCGAGGGCACGGGCGACAACCTGTTCATCGTCAAAGGCGGGCGGTTGCTCACGCCGCCGCTCTCGGCCGGCACGCTTTACGGCATCACCCGCGCGACAGTCATGGAACTGGCCGCGGAAAGCGGCGTGCTGGTGGCGGAGCCGAACCTGACGCGCTATGATCTTTTCAACGCCG